>CAZBDM010000225.1:0-6840 GCA_964490675.1 uncultured Oligoflexales bacterium | reverse complement strand
TGTGAAGAAGACAAAGAAGAAGCTATCCTAAATATTGATTTGAGATTCAGCATACTCAACCGCATCATCTAGCGACTCGGAGATACCCTGACACATTCCCAATGCTGTTTTAAAGCGTGTGTTTAAGGTCCTCGAGTAGTCTTGAGGTTCAGAGATACCTTCTATTGAGCTTAAGAGGGACTCTTGTTGCGTTTTAGATAAATCTTTTAGTTGTCTATTTATGTTGTTTGCAGTCAAAGGAATCCTTCGGATTATCTGATCAATGAAGCTTAGGTGAAGAACGCTATTAAGGTTTTCTGAAAACATATCTTCTGTGACAGATAAATTAAGAGCGGCTTCTTCTGTACCAAGATCAATTCTTTCAACTTGTTGTACAAAATCGATAGGACCCTGAGAACGGTAAGAAATCTTGTAATGGATAACGTCTTCCCCCTTTACGTCAATGTAGAGTTCGTCCTTGCTTCCTGCTCCAGTCTCGACTAGGTATCGATTGACACCTTGTTTAACTTCGACAACAGCAACACCAAGCTCAGTGAGAAAATGAATACGATTACTTTCGATGACGGCAATTAGGGAAGGACCTCTCGGACTCAATGTTTCATCGGCTCTTCTCTTGCCATTAACTTGAATAGCGTTGGGGATGTAAGGTCCTTTACTTTGGAGGCTTTCCGAACCTCTAATGTTGGCAAATAAGTCGCTCTCAAAAGCAATCATTTCCAATCGCTTTGTTTGCTCACTTAAAAGAATAGCCATGGGGTGATCAGATGTAGCAAGATCTTGGGCGCTAATCTGTAAGTCACCAAGAACATGGAAAGTGAGGTCTCTAAGAGTTTTCACCCCGTCAGGCGTTGTTACTTGTACCAAAGATTTGTCATAAAGAAGTTGCCAGCGAAGGGGAAATTCATTGCTTAACTCAAGTGCATCTAGGCACTTCATAAGATCCGCATTGCTGTAAAGGGTCTTTTCTGTTTCACCTGCACTTTGTGATGCTGAGCGTGGAGTTTCCTCAAACGTACAGCCACCACCAACGCTTATGACCAATATGGCAACTAAAGAAGGCTTTCGAAGGCTTTTAGTAAGTAAGTTGAACATCTTTTTACCTTAAAATTTTTGTGTATGAAACGTGCAGGTTTGATTGTCTTTTAGTCAAACCTATAGTGTGCCAAGCAAGGATCGTTCCAAGGACAAACGTTTGAAACTAATAACAAAACTGAAGCACGGCTGAACAGGTTTTTGACAGTTTTGGAGGTTTTGTCATTTAGAAAGCTTCTCACTTCAGAGCCAACCAGTAATCCTCGCGCAAGCCTCAGAAAGACTGAGACTTTCTTGATCTTCGCTGATCCCGAGGTGAAACAAGCTGAGGCCAAAGAGTTTTTCAGGACTGACACCTTTTTGTCTGAGGGTACCGACGGCTTCGGCCTTGTCTCTTTTGCTAAGCTTTTTATCGCCATCTTTTTCTTTAATGAGAGGATGATGATAGAAGGCGATCGTAGACTCGTTACCAAGAAGCTTATGAAGAAGTATCTGTCTTGCGGTCGCGTGCTGGATATCTTGGCCTCTGACGATTAGGTTAACCCCTTGATCTAAATCATCGATAACAACAGCAAAGTTATAAGTCCAGTTGCCGTGGCGGTCTCTTAACAGTATATCACCGCATTGTTTGGAGGGGTTTTGCTTGACTCGACCTCTTCCGATTTCATAAAAGTCGACGGCTTGATCCTCTACTTTAAGCCTGACGCCGATGTCTTCTGATAACGAAAGCCCCCTGTCTCGGCAGTGGCCGTTGTAATGCAGCTCAGTATGAGCATCGTCCTTCATACGCGTGGCAATCTGTTTGCGGCTGCAGTCGCAGCCGTAAACGAGGTCTTTTTCGATGAGGAGCTCGAGTGCTTTTTGATAACGATCGTTTAGATCACTTTGTCGATAGGGTGACGGCTTTTCAAAAGTCTTTCTATTGATCCCCAGATGAGCCGTTAGACCGAGCCATTCGAGGTCCTCAATAATGGCTTTTTCATAAGGCTTTCTTGAGCGCTGGCGATCGTGATCCTCGATGCGTAAGATAATCTTAGCATTAAGTTTACCGGCAATCGCCCAAACATAAAGAGCTGAGGCAATATGTCCAAGATGAAGTCGACCATTGGGGCTAGGAGCAAAGCGACTGACAATCGGCTTGCTTGACAGCATCGTCATGGTATCTTTAAGGGGACTTTTGATCATCTGGAGCATCTCGCATTATTATTATCTCTCCATATTCCCTCTATCATGAATTCAGGTGGCGATTATGACAAGACCTAAGGTGGCAGTATTTGATTCCGGGGTAGGGGGATTGACGATCTTTTCTGAAATCAGTCAACAAGTCACTGGCATCGATCTTTATTACTGCAGTGATAGTGCTCATTATCCTTATGGTCCGAAGCCATCTGAGGAAGTTATCGCCTATAGTGAAAAAACCGCCAGTAAACTCTTCCAAAAGATTTCTTTTGATCTTCTTGTCGTCGCCTGTAACACAGCAAGTACAGTAGCTTTGCCAAGGCTAAGAGAGATCTACAAGGAACATGTGGTTGGTGTCGTACCAGCAGTAAAACCAGCCGCAAAAGTCACCAAAACAAAACACATTGGTCTTCTCGCTACTCCTGGTACGGTCAGCCGCCCCTATACCGATCAGCTCATCAAAGATTTCGCTGGTGATTGTCGGATCACTAAAGTGGGAAGCCGGCTGCTTGTCGATCTCGCCGAGGATAAGCTGCGTGGTAAGCCCATCGATGACGAATCGATCAAAAGCGAGATTGCTCTCCTGATCGACCAGCAGTCGATAGACACGATTGTTCTAGCCTGCACACACTTTCCTCTGCTCAAAGAGGAGTTAAAAGCAAATTTTGATCGCCCGATCAATTGGATCGACTCCGGCGAAGCGATTGCCAAGAGAGTCGCATCTCTTTTACCAAATAGGGATCATAGTCTCGCCCAGGTTTGCCAGGGATTTTTCACTAGTGACAGCCCCTCCAGCAAAGACTTAATTATGGCTCTTAAATTGCAATTCTTAATAAGTGAAGTCGAAATATTGGCTTGAGGTAAGTTTAAGATGGTGAAAAATAATGGTGTCATAATCACCAGACCTCATTGAGATTCTTAGAAAAAAACGACTGTTTTAAAATTACCTAAAGTTTTTTTACAAATAGACCGATGTACCCACTGTATTGTTACGTACTGAAACCATGGAGCCAAACCCATGCTGTCAAAAAAAATTAATCAATTGTTTTTGTTTTTTACAGTTTTACTCCCTGTCCTTGCTGCCTGTCAGCAGACAAAGATTAGGGGTAGTGACAAGCAATTAAAGCCGCAACCTGCCGAAGCAGAGTCGGCGGATATTTATGGGCAAGCGGAAATTCAGCTGATTTCTGTTAGACAGGCACAAGACCAGAGTATCAAAGGTCAGTTTCGTTTTAAGATCTTCTCTCCGACGGACTTTACTGTAACGACCAAGACGGATCTTAAACTTGAATTTTCGGGCACAGATTCGGAAATACCAGAAACAGTCGCGAAAGTTGCTCCGGTGGAGTACATCGAAGTGAATAAGCCGAGCTACTGTGACTTTATTTTTAATATCAAATATCCAGGTAAGGTAGGGCCGAAAGGCGAACCATACGATTACGATCTAGGTATGCGTGTTTTCCTTTGTCCAACTGGTAAATCTGGACGTGACCTATGTAACGAAGAAGAGAAAGCAGAAGCGAAAGCACAGAAATCTATTAACTGTGGTGTGTTTTCCAGAGGTTGAAGCAAATGATGCGGATGTTGTTGTTGAAAAGAATGAAATTGTTGTTGTTCTCGAGTATCGTCTTAATGATTTCTTGTAAGCCGTTTTTCTCAGAGCCACCCGGCGAACTCTCTGCCTTTACTGGTGCTGATGCAAAGCTGACAGAAGAATCAGATGATCTCATCGCAAAAACTCTCAAACCAAATATGTGCTTTATCGAAGTGCTTGATACATTCAAAGCACCACGAACCGGAGAGCTTGACTCAAAATCTATCGAGACATGTATTCCTGGTGGTGAATCACAGCAGATTGCCTGGCGCGGACGTATGGATGTTGAGTCAGCTGGTGCCGATTACCTCAAGCTTTCTTTAACGGTTCTAGTCGACTCGTCTGGATCACTTAAGACTACTGATCCCTATAAGAAGCGTCACGAAGGTCTTAAAAAGCTTCTTAAATATCTTCAGAAAAAGTATCAGGGTCATTATGAAAAGCTGGCAGTCAAAGTCATTTACTTCACTTTCGGTGTTCAAAATGACACGCCCGATAAAGTCTTTAGCAAAGCTGATACCGATATGGCTGGTTTTATCGAACGGCTTGAAATAGTCGAGATCCCTAGCCAGACGGCCGAAGAAAGAAATAAAAAGATCGAGAATAATCGAAACCATACTAACTATCTTAACGCATTCCAAAGTGCTATTGCTTTCCATAACACCAACGATCCGACTGGCAAAGAGTTTATGAGAAGGCTCGTCATCTTTACTGATGGTATGCCATGGTCTGAGACGTCAATCCCGGCGGATGGCGCGCGCTATACGACATCAATGAGCGCGACCTGCGGCAGTACCATCGTCGATGTCAAAAATAGAGGAGCAGCAGATCCTGATAATTACACCCTGCCTGGTCTACCAGGGGCGCTTAATGTACCCTGTATAAATATGGGTCTTAGCGAGCCAGACGTCGCATCTTACCAAGACCCAGGTGCGGCTACAAACCGGGTTCTTAGAGCTGGTATGAGTGGTGACGATCCAAAAATTGACGGTCAAGTTGACCCCGTCAATTTCCGCATGGCGATGGCGCATCATATCCACTTTTCTAGAGAAGAAATGATGAAGAAGCACGGTATCACTGTACAAGCAATCTATCTTAAACCGAAGGTAGCTGGGCAGTGCTTTGAAACCCGAAATGCCAAGACCGAAAATCACAGAAGGCAGTTTAAAAATATCTGTAGCAACGTCGGTAGGATCTTCTTCCAGAACCTCGTTAGTGATCCTCCAAGTGGAACGACAGCTAAGAACTACTATGAAGTCAACGAGGACGAGCTTATTAAGAGTTTTGAGGAAGTTGCTAAGGCTTGGTACGAGCAGTTTGCTTTCGGTGGTATTGTCATTGAGAGACAAAGGCGCGCTAAGGCTGGTGGCGATACGATGGGTCGTTTAGATGCATGGATCTGTAGCCAGGACCCAAGCCTTAACTGTGGCTTTAGCAAAAGAAAGGGCATCAAAGGAGATTTTAACTTCCATACGGTGTTTGATACCTATCACGTTGATGGCCA
The DNA here is from genome assembly GCA_964490675.1 of uncultured Oligoflexales bacterium. Classification (GTDB taxonomy): domain Bacteria; phylum Bdellovibrionota_B; class Oligoflexia; order Oligoflexales; family JAWKNZ01; genus CAZBDM01. The sequence goes on along the minus strand of CAZBDM010000225.1, from coordinate 1,531 downwards.
AAGAAAGATTTCTATTAAACCTGAGGGACTTAAACGGACAATAACGACGAACGCTGATATTCGTACTGGTGTCGAGTTTGAGCTTCTTCATAATTTCAATTTTTCGAACGAGAGAATGATTGAAGGAAAAGCTGATCAAGACCTCTGCGGTTTCAAGCCGGTAACTTCCTACGCTGGTTGGAACTATGATGGCAAGAGTATGCTGATTAGAAAGAGAATCGGCGATGACTTTCGTATTACCTGTCGCCACGGGACGAGGCCAAAACCTGAGTGTGTTATCCCAGGTAAAGGTAAGGGCGCTAGTAGCGTGAGTTTTGATCCAGGTGTTCCTGTACCACCGGCTTTATTGTCGGAGAGTTTTGTCGAAGAGAAGCGCACCGGTTGCTTTAAGATCGAAGCGGGCGTCTGTAAGGAACAACCACAAATCTTCGAGTGTCGTGAAGACGGTTCCATCGTTGCGACCGTAAGCGGATGTGCTGAAGGTTACGTTCCTGATTCTAGTATCTGTAAGAGCCAATGCTTGCCAAAAGATTGGATGGAGCCTGGAATCGGTCCTTTTGGAGTTGGTGATACCTATTCAACTTATAAGTACACCAGAGAAGAAGCACCGAACTGTCAGATCACAGACATCAGAAAAGAAGTGATCTACGTCTGTCAAGCAGATGGTCGTATGGTGCCAACCAATATCACTGAGTCAGTTGAACAAGGTCTGGTGCCAGGATGTGAAACGACGGGAGGCCCTCCGGTTGCTGAAGGCCCGCCGCCGCCTCTTGTTGGGGGGCCTGGAGGGGGTGAGCCTGGCGGACCTGGCGTCCCTGGCGTCCCTGGTGGCCCTGGGATTGGTGAACCACCTGGTCCGGGTGCGCCGACGACTCCTGGAGCTGGCATAACACCAGAGCCGATTCCTGGAGATGACACACCGGGAGTGAATCCTCCTACTACCGATACCCCTGCCAGTGAGCCTCCGACAGGCGAAGGCGGCGATGATGGGGGGAGTGGTAGCGGTCCAGGTAATGAATTTCCTGAAAATGGCGGCGATGGCTATCAACCTAACCCAGATCCATCGAATGAATTCCCTGAAAATTCTGGAGGGGGACCCGGATCAGGATCAGGACTTGGCTCTGAGCCGTATGATGACGGTTATAGTCCAAATGTAAACCCGGTCACGCAGACACCGGCAAGAGAGGTGATTCCTAATACCAGCTGGCCGAATGGCTACGTGACACCTCCACCTCGGTATATGCCACCACCGCGGTGGGTGACGAACGAACCAAGAGGTCGCAGCCCGTTTGGTGCTGGTGTGCAGGGGGTTCCGTTACCGGCATCTTTTAACAGGGTCACTACGATTGGCGAACCTTTTGGTCCAGGAGGATCGGGGGGAGGGTCTTCAGGTGGTCCAGCCAGAGAACCACGCCGGCCTGCCAATACTGCGACCACTATTGGTGGAGATAAGCTGACCTTTGAACCAAAAGACTAAGGTTGCAGGGAAGCTTGGCTTCGCTGGACAACCCAGTCGATGACCGGTTGATCT
>CAZBDM010000224.1:0-6861 GCA_964490675.1 uncultured Oligoflexales bacterium | reverse complement strand
AAGCCTTCGTTTCGACTATTTACTTCGATAACATAAGGAATCACTTGATGTTCGTTATACATCCAGTCTATGTCGCCGCCATCTGCATTATAAAGAAGTTCCCAGGCTGTTCCCGCATCGTAAAATCCGTCACTATGGTCTTTTGGCAATTGCTGAGCAAGCTCTCTTCCTACAGTTTCAACGACTTCAGAAGAGGGTGTTCGCATGCCATCACATCCAAAAGGATAAATGACAAGTTCAGAATAAGAATGGTAGGAGATGTCAAAAACAGGCTGAATTTCGCCTACTGCGTTCATCATCACTTGAGTCTCAGGCTCTGACGCAGGCGAAGGGCCACGATAAGTCTGTGACCATTGCAAACCACTTGAACCATTACAGCTGTTCCACAAATGAGGGTAGTTGCGATTCAAGTCAACTCCGTAGCCACCTCGGGCATTTTTTCTCCACATGTTGTTTTGATTCCAAACCTTATGACTACCGTCAGGATTGACCATCGGAATCACCCAGATTTCATTTTGATCGATCCACTCGCTGATCTTGTCATCTTGGGCATAATTTTTAAGAAGGTGTTCAATCATATCAACAGTGACTTCTACGGTCATCACTTCACGGGCGTGATGCAGGGAGTTAAAAAGAATCGTCGGCTCATCAAGTTCTCTTTCATCAGGGTTATCACTGATTTTCATAGCCCAGATAACCCGTCCTTCAAGCGACATTCCCATTTGTTTTAAACGACTGATGGCAGGGTACTGCTGACTGAGCTCGGAAAGCTTCTCGGACACCTCATCGTAAGTCAGGTATCCAGAATCAGGTGCAATCTTTGTATCTATGTAGTTAAAGTGATGCAGTTGATACCCTTGCTCCTCAAGTAACTGGAGCTTTTCAATATCGTGAATGACAATATCGACGGTCTTACTGGAGCGATCGACACCAGCAATATCAAGATCCCATGCTTGAAACTTTTTAAGTTCTCTCTCCAAAGAATCGACTTTAATCGACACGACAGAAACCTGTGCCGCCCCTTGCTGTCCAGCAAAGACAAAAGCAAGCATCAACAGGCTCAAAATTTTTTGAATGCGCTTCACTCTAACCCCCTTTGGTTTGTTGAAATAAGACAAACAAACTCACGTCCCCATCAAAGAAGAGCAGAAGTTTATAAAGTCAATGATTTGACAAAAATTTGTTTGTTTAATTACGTGATTTTAACAATTGGCATAGAGATAGGCAATTTTTGCAGGGTTGTAAGTAGTGAAATAGAACAAACATTCTCTTTATTTATCAGCTGATTAGGCGTTTTTTTAACAGTGTTCTTTTTGAACATAAACACAAATAAACTGAGGAAAGTAGTGATCAATACCGCGTTGATCCACCTCACCCCAACCCTCTTCATACATGTCGCGCATGATAAACCCTCTCCTCAAGAGAGCGCCAATCTGCTCGGTTAGACTATGTCCAAATTCAAGCGCTGTGCCGTCATAAAGGAAACGCTTTTTTTCTGTCACAGACAAACTTGTCAGATCAGAGTATGGCTGTTGATATTTTAAGGTGTATTCACCGCGGTTGGCTTTCTCGTAGTCAAATTGATAAGCAAGAGGATTATTAAACCCGTATAAAAGCCGTCCACCTTTTTTAAGCACACGCCAACATTCCTGCCATACGGGTTCGAGTTTGGGAAAATAACAATTAGATACAGGATGGACAATTAAATCAAAAGCTTCATCACACAACATCGAAAGATCGTCTGCACTACTACGAACCGTGTTTATTTCAAGTTTATAGTCGGCAGCTGCCTTCTGATCCTTTTCTAACTGTACCTCTGAAATATCAACAACCGTGACCTTAGCACCGGCAGCTGCCAAAAGAGGGCCCTGCTGACCGCCACCTGAGGCAAGGCAAAGCACGGGGGTATCTTTAACTTGCGGAAACCAGTTTTTAGGAACAGCTTTCTTAGTCGCCAAAGTGAGTACAAGTTCCCCTTGACGCGCCCGATCGATCAAGTCTTTAGAAACGACTTGCCCCCAACAGACGCCTTCTCTGCTAAGTTGGTTCCAAACCTCACGATTTCGTTGTCTTGTATCGTCCATTATGAAACTCCTTTGCTAGTGAGCCTTTATCTATCAGGCAACAGCTATTGAAGCAAATTTAAGCAGAATGACAATAAAGGTTTTTCAATGTCAGTCAATCGCTTACAATAAACCAAAGCTTGCAACAAAAACTAAAAGGAAACATCGATGTATCGTTTGTGTTCAAAAATCTTAGCACCTATCTTTGTTATCTTTACCTTCAATGCTTGCTCGGTTGAGGACGCAAAAGATGCTGCTGATACCGTCACTGGTGGTGGACCCAGCGCTGAAACAGCCGACACCATCGAGTTTGTCTCAGATGTTGAATGGCTGAGTGAAAAGTTTTCTGATATGGACCAAGCCAGTATCCCTTGGGTATGGAACACCTTCCTCATGACTCAAGAAATTGGCGGTGTCAAAGGTATTCCTGTTCTTTTTGATGCAGAAGAACCACCTGAACTCACCGCGTACGTCAAAATTGAAGTGGCGGGTTCTGAACAACTTGGCAAACGTCCTCCTTTAACCATTTACGAATCCTCAGAAGTCCCCTTAAAGGTCGGAGAATTCACTGCTATCGTCAAGTTCGCCCAAGACGATGACGGCACCCGTTATGACCGCATTCCTGAGGCCGTCCCCTACGTCGGAGGCAAGACCATCTTCCCTCTTTACTTCATTATCCCTTTCAGTAGTTATGATTGGACAACAGCAGGCGATGACACCAAAAAATCCTTTGAGGATGCTATTAATGCAGGTGACTTATCTGGTAAAAAAGACGAAACCAGCCAAGACATTCCTGTTCCTTGGTTTGACTGTGAAACCACAAAAGTAACGGTTAAATACAAAGGTGATGCTAAAGGCGATGAATACCAAATTGAAGCTGTCAAATACTTAGCAGCCGATCCGCAAGTGACCCTTAATCTCCTCAGTGCTTTGACAGACACATTCGGCGCTGAGTTGAGCGAGCAGACCGGTTTTGACCTGGTTAAATTAAAAGAAGCGTTAGAAAGCGTCGACGCGCCTGAGTGCGAAGAACCTGACGATACCGACAAAGCTCTTTTTGACTAGCCTTAGAGGCTCGTTTTTAGTTGCTTTAAGCACAGTAGATGACGCCTATTAAGCAATCGCTTCAGGTGCCTAAGTCATTGGTCGTCTTAGCCACCTTAGCTAACGTCTCATCCTCAAGCTCAATACGTCTTCTACGACCAAGCTCCAGATCGTAAACGTTATAATTATTCATCTTGCGACCGTAGAGATGAAGACTAACCGCTCGAGGGCGAGAGCGCGACACACCCGTTCGGTGGATGTGATCTGGGTTTGGAACGAAAGTAGTAACTGATCCTGGACTGAGCAGGGTGAGTCCCCCACGATGAAGTTTTATGCCGCTATCTTCTCGCTCTCTCGTATCTGTGCGGATAAAGTTTCTCTCTTCAAGGACACCATCAATGATCCCAACAACGCCCCACGTACCGTGATCGTGAACTGGCGTCCACTGTCCAGGCTCCCAAACCATGGTGAAGAGAGAAAGTTGACCTTGTTCACAAAAATAGACCGGGTTTCTTGAATAATGGTTTTGGTTAGATTGAAAGTGCTCGTCTTTGAGAAAGTCGTCCGTATAATTGAGCAACTTCAACATCAGCGGAGAGATTTCGAGAACAATATCAACAGGTGTTACAAACTCCTGGCAAGTCGTTTGACATTCATTAATGAATTGTTGCAAAGAAAAGGATTCGGTCATGGCTATCCCTCACACTTGTTGTATTGAGCATCGGGAATCTACCAAATTCCGTTGGTCTAGGCTAGATCAGAAGACCGTTGCGCTGGTCACTTATTTTTGACCCATTCTAATCATGCGAATATCACGCACACATTTACGCGGATTGTTATAAAAGGAATAGATTCTTCGATCGGTACGCGCTTCTAAACCTAGTTCAGAAATATCTCCCCCTAGAGAAGTGAACTTTTCACGCTTAAGAAGTCTTAAGAGGTTTTCTTTTGTGATTTTACGGCAAGTCGTTGAGAGCTTACTGACATTTTTTACATCCTGCCAACGCCCATAGAACACTTTAAAATCGGTAGTCTTTATAGCTTGGAGGCTTTTGTCCTTGAGGTTACCAGCGAGTTCGCCGCAGTCAGATCCCCCGTAGAAGCAATTAATGGCGTCACTTGCCTCTGGAGATTGAGCGAAGGCAGGATTTGCGTAGAAAATTCCTACCGCGCCAAACATGGCCAAGATGATTTTCAATTTTATTTTGTTCATAATTAGCCCCCGATAACCGTTGAGTGAAGCCCATTAAAGACCTAACTTTCCTCTTTTTTAGCGTCGTCGAAAATCTGTCTGAATTTAAACAATCTTATAAATAATTAATTTTATTTACTTAACTGAATGCCATTCGACAAAGAAACCATTGCCTAGACCAACGTTCTGCAAACGCTATAAGTGAAATATGTAAAAACTTTTGGCACTGTCGAATCTATCTGCATCAAAAATGGCTCAATAGGCTATTTTGCCTCATGTTTTTAGACCCTTAAAAAAAAATGTTTGGGTATGAAGTTTGCTAATAAAGAGTCATGCTGAAAAGCGGGGAAATTATTGAGGAGTGTTTAAAATGCGGAAATACCTATTAGCTTTCACAAATCTAGTATTCATCGGTTGCGGTGTTGATCAAAGTACCTCGAATAATAGTGAATTATTCGATCAACCTGCACAAGCTATTGTCGCTGATGGAAGTCCTCTTAAAATAAGAGTGTTGAAGCCTCAAGATAGGTTTTCTAGTCTCAAAAAAGTGGGTGGAGAAGGTTTCCTTTGTGAGTTCACATTTGCGGGAAAAGAAGCAAACCCTATTCTTAATATTGGATTTTACGCGTTTAAGAATGACGTGATGACTCGAGTTGATCGAACTTTTATGATCACGGCTTATCATCTAGAAAACCCAAGCGATGTCTATAGTGTCGCAACGAATGATGAAGCCTTTACGATTAGTTGTTCCTCTGCAGAAGAAAGAAACGAACTTACTTTTAGCGAAGTTCTTGCTTCTGGAATTTATGATTTGTATTTCGAAAAGGTCGCGGACAATCAGCTTGATTCCCTCAGTGCAACTGAAAGGCGTGCTTACGATCTTCTCGTTTATTTCAGTGACTGGTATGAAAACATGGAGAACCCAAAACTACAAGGAGTTCTCTTTTCGGCTTCGCAAGAGTTTCTCAACAACCCGGCCTTAAACGTTCAAGAGAGCATCTCTGACCAAGCTCTTTTGGCGGCGATACGATCAAAGTTCACCATGAATTCAATCGAGCGGCAGGCATTGGATACAGTCTTAGAGAATTACCCATTCGTCGACAAAAGAGAATATATCGTCTCAAACTAGAAAAAGGTGACTTACTCATAAGTCACCTTTAAAAAATAAGGTTTTATCGTAAAGAATTAAATTGCTCGTAGGACTCAACTAATTATCTTGGCTCAGTAGTGCTTTTGACTGCTCTAAGAATTCAACAGCATTATACTCATTTGTGATATGACCAATAACATTTGGCATCAAATGATTTTCAGTCGGCTTATGATTTTGTTGGTTAACAATGACAACCGGCTTGTTATCAGTCGTTAAATGGAAAAACTCAGCAAGCTCGTAACCACTGACGTTTTTAAGTTTCTGTTCGATAAAGAAAGCATCGTAGCCTTCCAGGATTTCAAGATCTTCAAGCTCACTAAGGCAAGCAATCGAATCTACTTTCATACCAAACTCGTGGCTCATTTTGATGACGTCTTCACTGAATTTACTGACTTCATCAATAATTAAGATCTTCTTTCCGTGCTTTGACTTTTTCATTCCAACGCTCCTGCAATAACAACAAATTCAGCATGCACAAAGGGTAATTGTATAGTGTCAGCTATCGTGATTTACCCATGCCTTTCTGTGAGATTCAAGATCACAGAAATTCAGTGCCCCGTAAAAAACTCATCGGCTGAAGGGTCTGCAAAAATTAATATTTTTTTAATTATTTTTAATTTAGACAAATTTAGTGCGCGCCTTGGATAAAAAATAGCATTTTCAGCATGTTAACAAGTAGGTAATTCTACCCACAGACCGCGCGTTTCTTACTTAAATATGACCTAAACCAGCCAAATGACCCATTTACCAAGCGTTTCAGGTAATCGACTGTTATTACATTATTTTTCTAAATTTTAACATTTTTCTATTTTTTTTAGGTATAGTCAAAAGAATACGCTTCTCAAAAGAGAAGACGGAGACCAAAGGAGGGAATTATGGAAGACAACAGAGCATTGAAAATCAAACCAAACAAAGACTTAGCTGACGAAAAACTAAACAAAGCGTTAGCTGACATTCGTGATTTCGCAACTTCATTCTCAGATTACCATAAAGACGTGAAATCGCCCTATGGCGGTGAATAAACAAAGATGCGCTTTGGTCAAGAAACTGAATTTTTCATCAAACACATTGACCAAGACGCCATCTCAAATGCAGCTCTTTATCATCACTTTATTAGCTGCATCGGTAAGTTGACTAAGAAGCTTCCTGCTCGTTCTCAAAAAGAACAGGTTTTTATTGAGAACGGCGGAGCTATTGGATACGAGGCCTACCCCCAAGACTACATATCAGGGCTCATGGAAACAGCCACCCCCGAATGTGAACGGGTTGAAGAACTCATCCTTTATCAAAGAGCTATCGAATCGCTGCTGAGAAAAGCCTCAAAGGGGGTTAAAGATCGACTCACCCTCATCGGACACTCAAGCAACATCAAACTATTATTCTCTAGACTACTTGTATTAACGTTAAAATTT
>CAZBDM010000223.1:4075-6882 GCA_964490675.1 uncultured Oligoflexales bacterium | reverse complement strand
ATTTATTGCTGACGTATTTCTTGCAACGAGAGAGCTTGAATGTCCAGTGAAAGTAAATGGCGAACTTGTTGGATCCAGGCCAAGCATATTTTGCAATTCTACAAGGCTTTTCGGTCTCTCGTTATTGTTACATACCGCTTCGATCAGAACATTGGTCTTATTAGCGTTTCTTTGGCAAATCACTTTAATCTTCTCTTCTTGTTCCTTTCCAAGGTCAAGAAGGCTTTCTTCATAGGTACTCTTTAAAAAAACGGTTTTGCCTTCATAGATGTCTTCCATTGCTTCTGTACTAGGTGGTGAACGATCGTTATTTGAGAAAGAATCATTTTTTGCCGCACTAGATTGCAGTGGATCTTCACCGGCAGTAGAATTTTCATCCATTTTTTTTCCGTCCTGTAATTCTTCTTTTGCTGCTAAGTATTTTTTCACTCGCAAAGAAGTTGATTTGTTACAACTGGTGAAAATAAATGACATGGTTATAAGCGACAAAAAGTAAACTTGGCAAAAGCTTCCCGACAGCATCAAAGATCCACTCCCTACTGATAATGACCCGATATCAGACGAATATAAGACGACTCTTGTTTGTGTATTCAATTTTAAAGGTGTGTGTTAAACCCTCGAAATTTCCAAACTCGACTATAGATGTGTCAATATTCTAGGTGTGAATCCCAAAAATTTGTAATGATCTATGTAATTATTTGTCGCTCTTATCGGTTTTGATGATCGCAACTTTACCGAAACAAAAGGATATTTAAAAGAGCTCGAGAAATCAGGCTCTTAAAAGGGCGGCGGAAGGCGAATTAAATCAAAAAAATAGTTGTTTATATGCAAATTCAGTTGCCAGAACGCCGATGAGGGTGAAGGGAATCCCTGCTGATCTTAAGATGATCCAAGCAGTGTTAGATAATCGAAGCGCCGCAAAACCGACGACTATAGAGTGGAAGATAACCCAAATAATGAGAAAGACTGTAATCCGCGATAACATATCCTGGACAGCAGCGGTTTCTAACAGAGCCAGTTTATTCTCGGGGAGATACTTGGTCATTTTAGGAATGACTTTAAAAATAAAGGGTTCATCAAAGATTTGAAAGTAAGAGAGAAAGAGAACAAGACCAATGTTAGTGACGACCGGTTGCATCTTAAAGTAAACGGAGTTTTTTAGTTTTACTGCAATCGTTCCCATGACGATCATAGCGACAACGATGAAAACACTTTCATAAATAAAATCATCAAGAATAAAATAAGAAATCACTCCGAATAGTGAAGAGGTCAAAACAGCGGCAAAAATAGCATTTTTAGCGCTTGTATAGTAATCAATAATGACGAAGAGAATCATAGGCATGATGCCAACTAGAAACATCATCGTCATATTATCCATCGCTCAATGCTCCTCTTGTGAAAGTCCCTTTAAGTGCATCATAACATTTTTTGGTAAACGTTTGGGTTTTCCAGCGTGATCGATCCCAACAATATTTATGTCAGCACTGACCAGAGGATCGAAAGGGTGATCGTGGAGATATGCAGTATGTTTAAACTTAATCACCGGAGACCCGGTAAAGTAGGCTTGCGAAACAATCTTGAGATGATCGCCGTGACAGGCGGGACGAGTAAATTTCATTTCGATATGACGAACAACAAAGTGATAACCTTGCTCGTACATTTCTTTGAGAAAATCAATGCCGATGAGGTGTTCACGGCCGCGTTCGAAAAACTTAAGATAATTAGCGTGGTAAACATAACCGGAGAAATCAGTGTCTTCATAATAAATATGGAGATTGATCTCGCCCGTTGCTTGTTCGGTCTGACGCTTAGATTCCCCAGTAGTGTCCATAAAGTGCTGCCAGGTTTTGTTTGGTTTTGTCAGGAATGATTTCAGGGTTCGTAACGATGGCAAACTTTGCTGCATAGAGGTTTGGGTTGTCTGATTCTTTTGGCACCATAGGCGCTAGAGTCTGTAGGATTTTATTGGCCATAGCAGCGTTACTTCTCAAGACCTCTAAGACTGCCTCAACAGAAACTTCTTCTTCTTCCTCATGCCAACAATCGTAGTCAGTCGCCAGAGCAAGCATGCCATAAGACATTTCCGTTTCGCGAGCGAGCTTTGCCTCAGGAATAGCTGTCATCCCAATCACCGAAGGTTTGATGGTTGCACGATAAAATTCAGACTCGCAACGCGTTGAGAACTGTGGGCCTTCCATACAAACATAAGAGCCACCGTCGTGGACCGTTGCCCCTGCTTTTTGGCAAGCCTTTAAGATAATATCACGCATTTCGTTACAGAAGGGGTCTGAAAACTGCACGTGTCCGACCACTCCTTCTCCGAAAAATGTCGCATCTCTTATGCCTTTGGTGCGATCAAAAATCTGATCAGGTACGACAGAATCTCCCGGTTTAATATGCTCTTTCATAATTCCAACGGCCGAGATAGCCAGAAGATGTGTGACACCGACTTGTTTGAGGGCGTGGATATTGGCACGGTAAGGAACTTCTGTAGGAAGAATACTATGACTAGTACCGTGACGTGCTAAAAAAAAGACCTTTGCACCATTTATTTCTGTCTCAAAGATAGGACTCGACGGTTTGCCGAAAGGCGTGTCGAGGTTATGTTCTTTGAGGATTTTGGCCCCTTCCATTTTGTAAATACCTGAGCCGCCAATCACTCCGAGTTGGCAGGGCTTTGCAGGAAACTGAGCAGACATTTAGGACTCCTAAGAATTAAATTTGGAAAGTAGGTCTTCCATGGTGTAGCCCGTCTTGTCTTGCTTTCGAGGACCACGTTTATTTTGGCCACCACGACGACCCTGTTG
>CAZBDM010000223.1:2746-4065 GCA_964490675.1 uncultured Oligoflexales bacterium | reverse complement strand
CCCTGTTGGTTTTGACCTGGTTTTCTTTGCTGAGTCGTTTGTCTTTGCTCACGGGGGCGAGCTTGCGCACCTGGACTAGCTGCAGGTTGCTCTGACTTACAACTGAGGCTGATGCGCTTGCGTTCTTTGTCAACGTCGATAACGCGAACGTCGACAATATCACCGACCGAGACCACTTGCGCTGGATCTTTAACAAACTGATCCGAGAGTTCGCTGACGTGGACGAGGCCGTCTTGGTGAACGCCTACATCGACGAAAGCACCAAAATTAGTGACATTAGTGACAGTGCCTTTCAATTTCATACCGACATTGAGATCTTCGATCGAAGAAACGGTATCAGAAAACAAAAGACGTGAACCATCGTCCCTTGGGTCGCGACCTGGTTTGATGAGTTCTTTGCTGATATCGAGTAGGGTGGGCATACCGATTTGGGCCGTGACGTACTTTTCCCATGGAATATTCTCGATATACTCTTTTTTACCAATCATGTCGCTGATTGCAAGTTTCTGATCACCGGCAATTTGCTCTATGATTTCGTATCGTTCTGGGTGGACAGAAGAGTTGTCGAGAGGGTTGGATGACTCGGGGACCCTCAAAAACCCAGCCGATTGTTCGAAGGCTTTTGGCCCGAAGCCAGAAACTTCTCTGATCTGTTCTCGCGATTCAAACTTACCAACTTTGTCACGATGACTAACGATGTTTTTAGCTAAAGTTGGTCCAATCCCTGAAACGTAGCTTAGGAGTTTAAAAGAAGCTGTATTGATATTGACACCAACGCGGTTAACGCAACTTTCGACCGTCTCACCAAGGCTATTATTAAGTTTCGTAACATTACAATCGTGTTGATACTGTCCGACACCAATTGAGCGCGGATCGATTTTAACCAACTCAGCGAGAGGATCTTGCAGTCTTCTTGCAATACTAATAGCACTGCGTATGGTCGGATCGAGGTCAGGGAACTCTTCCCTAGCGAGTGGGTCAGTCGAGTAAACACTGGCACCAGCTTCGTTGACAATGACACGTTTGACATCTTTGATATCGGCTTCTTTTAAAGTCTCGACGATAAATTGATCGATCTCACGGCTACCGGTTCCGTTACCAATCGCAAGACAGGTCACACCGTGTTGTTTGACTAGTCTTAAGACCGCTTCTTTTGCTTCTTTTGTTTTCGGGGATTCTGCTTGTTTATAATTTGGATAAACGGTGGCAGACTCTAGGTATTTTCCGGTGCCAGAGACGATTGCTAATTTTGAACCCGTTCTCAGGCCAGGATCGACTCCCATAACCACCTGGTTCGGAAGAGGGGGCAGGAGAAGGAG
>CAZBDM010000223.1:1729-2736 GCA_964490675.1 uncultured Oligoflexales bacterium | reverse complement strand
CTTCTTCGGCCTTATTTTTTAGCTGTAAGCGAATTTCTGTTTCGATCGAAGGAGAAATGAGACGGTTGTAAGCATCTGTGAGAGCTTTCTCCATCCACGCTTTGACCTCTGGTGTCGTGTTGCTACAGGTAATAATTTCACCAACAAGTTTTTCGAGGATTTGTTGGGTGTTAACTTCAATAAACACTTTTAAAACTTTTTCTGCTTCCCCTCTTCTTACGGCCATAATACGGTGGGACACAGCTTGTTCTAGGGGTTCTGAATACTCAAAGTAATTTTCGTATTTTTTCGGATCAATTTTTTTACTTTTGAGAGTTTCTTCATCAAGGTCGGCTTTTTTTGCAACCAAAAGACCAGTATCGTTACTGATATTTCTAACCATCGCTCTAAGCTCTGCAGTTTCAGCAACTTTTTCGGCAAGAATATCGGCAGCGCCCGATAAGGCTTCGTCGATTGTTTTAACGTGCAAGGATTTGTCTTTGTCAGAATCCTCTGGAGTAAGATACTGCTGTGCGAGGCTGGCTAAATCTTTGCAGCTTGCTCTTTGGTCGAGAAGGGCTTGATACAAAGGTTCAAGGCCCTTTTCTCGAGCGACTTGAGCGCGCGTTCTGCGTTTAGGTTTGAAGGGTAAATAAAGATCTTCAAGTGCCTGTTTGGTTTCGCACTTTTCAAATTTTTCCCTCAGCTCTGGAAACTTTCCAGCAAGTTCAGGTTTTTTCTTACAGTGTTCTTCGACGACTTTTAAGTAACGCTTTTTGGTAGCATCAAGTTCTGTGAGATAGGAAAAACGATCACGTACTTCTCTCAATTTCACTTCGTCCATCGTACCGGTCATTTCTTTGCGGTAGCGAGCAACGAAGGGAATCGTACATTCCTCGTCATAGAGAAGTTTAATGGCGTTGGCCGTATGAAATTCCTGTAAACCGAGTTCTTGCGCAACTTTTTTGACAAGTTCCATTGATGCGGGTCTTCCTTGGTGGCTGATCTTTAAAGGATTTCTGTTCCAG
>CAZBDM010000223.1:0-1719 GCA_964490675.1 uncultured Oligoflexales bacterium | reverse complement strand
AACGAATCTCATAAGAAATAGTTGATTTCTGTCTTAGCTGTTTCAGGACTGTCAGAACCGTGGACGGTGTTTTCTCCGATGTTCTTAGCGAACAGTTTTCTTATTGTTCCTTCTGCTGCTTCGGCTGGGTTGGTGGCGCCCATGATTTCTCTATTTTTAGCGATAGCATTGTCGCCTTCGAGAGCCATGATCACAACGGGACCAGAAACCATAAAGTCAACGAGTTCGCCAAAAAATGGTCTGTCTTTGTGGACGGCGTAGAAACCTTCCGCTTCAGGGCGAGACAAACGTACTTTTTTCATCGCTGCGATACGAAGTCCTTCTTCTTCGAAGCGATTTACGATTTTTCCAATTAAATTTCTTTCCGTGCCGTCTGGTTTAATAATTGAAAGTGTTCTTTCGGTAGCCAAGGTAAAAACCTCCTGAATCATTAAGTCTTTTGGAAGGGCAAAATGAGCCTTTATGAGGCGAAATACTACCTTTTTTCTATAATTTGGCAACACTGAAAGAGGGATTTCTAAAAAGAAACGACCTGGATTGAATGTCCAGGTCGCTCAATATCATTGGGGAGAGGATGTTTGCACACCAAGATTTTGTTAAAAACAGCGAAGTTTCCCTTTTATCTTGACGACTCGCGTTCCGCCGGTCTTGTAGCAACGATTGACTGCTTTTCTATAAGCCGTTTCTTCAGATTTATTGATAGGAGACGATCCCATCTCGTTGCCGGTGACGCCACCACTTCCGGTTTGACAACCGTAAAAGGTACAACATCCTAAAACTACTAATAGAAGTCCGCGGACTGCAGCCATGGAAACCCTCTTCAATTGCAAATAAATTGTAAAGATTCAGCTCTATATAGATCATAGCACCCCTCGTAGACGAGCTTCAATGCGTCAGAATGAAGAACGTTGTGTAACTTACCAAAAATATGTAAGAATATGGCCTTTCTGTGGTGAGGGGTTGAAGCATCGGCTGGAGGGCAAAGTTTACCCTTAGTTGGTAGCAAGGCTGTCGAGCCTACCGAGAGATTTCGGCAAATCGAATTTGGTTAGAATATCGTTCGATATGCTGCGTCTTAGTGGTCATCGGACCATTTGTGGCTTCTGGGCATGACCTGGATAAGTTGTCTCAAAAAAAATTTTTATCGAGGGGAGGCAGGTATTGGATAAGCAAGAGACCGCTAAAAAAATTATTGAGTCCTTCAACAGAGTTGGAATTGTCGGCCTCAGTCCTAAAAAAGAGCGGCCCAGCAATAAGGTGGCAAGATATTTAATCGATCACGGCTACGATGTCATCGGTGTCAATCCAGGCCACAAGCAAATACTTGGGAGACCTTGTTATCCTTGTTTGACAGAAATCGAAGGCCCGGTCGAAATCGTCAATGTTTTTCGCAATCCAAAATATGTGCCTCAGGTCATCGCAGCGGCCATAGATGTCGGAGCTAAAGCGTTGTGGTTACAAGAGAAGATTACTTGCCCCCTAGAAGAAGAAAGAGCGCGCAGTGAAGGGATTCTTGTTGTATCTGATCTTTGTATTAAAAAGGCGCACGCTCATTTGACGAGCGTCTAAGTTTAGCAAAAATGGCAAATAAGCCTACTTACTTTCGTCGTGAAAGATCAGGACGATTTCATCAACTCTAGGGTTTAGTTGCTGCATTGCCGCGCGATTTGATTTGAATTTTCCTACCGCTGGGAGGTGGGCCTTTAAAGGCTTTATCAG
>CAZBDM010000222.1:0-6894 GCA_964490675.1 uncultured Oligoflexales bacterium | reverse complement strand
ATCAGCAAGACAAAGGATCTATCAGTCGGTGACCCGCGCGATAAGAACTCTTTTTTGGGAGCTGTCGTGAGCTATGAGCACCAGCAAAAGATCAAACACTACTGCGACCTCGCTAAAGACCTGGGTGGCACTATCATGTGCGGCGGGGAAGCACCGCAGCTGGCAGCTCCTCATAGCGAGGGTTTTTTCTGGCAACCGACCATTATAACCAATCTCGAAGACCAGTGTGCTGTCATGCAAGAAGAAATTTTTGGTCCAGTCGTCACTGTCTCAAAGTTTAAAGACGAGAGAGAAGTCGTCGAAAGGGCAAACCACGTCAAGTATGGCCTTTCAGCTAGTGTTTGGACAGAAAATCTCAGCAGAGCCCACAGAATTGCTTACAACCTTGATGTCGGTCAAGTATGGATTAACACTTGGATGATGAGAGATTTGCGGGTGCCCTTTGGTGGAGTGAAAGAATCCGGGCTTGGAAGAGAAGGTGGCCTTTATTCTCAAGAGTTTTTTACGGAAATCAAAAATGTCTGCATTAACATCGCCAGTGAGGAGAAGACGAAATGAGTAACGATAAGATTGTCAGTCAGGACTCACCAGAACCAATGGGTGCTTATCCGCACGCAAGACGCTTTGGCGAGCTGCTTTTCCTCAGTGGAATGGGTCCGCGGGTGAAAGGTTCCAAAGAAATCCCTGGGGTTACTTTTGATGAATCAGGCGAAGTGATAGATCACGATATCGAACTCCAAACACGATCTGTGATCGCAAACGTCAAGAGAATACTTGAGGATTCCGGCTCAAGCTTAGAAAAGGTGATAGACATCCAGGTTTTTTTAACCCACATGAAAAGAGACTTTTCAACATTTAATAAAGTTTACGCTGAAACCTTTGGTGACATTGGCCCCACGAGAACGACTGTCGAGGTCAAGAGTCTTCCTTCACCAATTGCTGTGGAACTTAAGGTGATCGCCCACGTATGACAAAGGATGCCATTGAAATCATAGACATTTCACCAGTCATTTCGGAAACAACGCCTGTCTTTCCCGGAGATCAAAAATTCTCAAGACAAGTGTCTATGAACATCAAGGAAGGCGATCATCTTGAGCTGTCTTCTCTCACAAGTACTCTTCACATAGGCGCTCATGCTGATGCACCAATCCACTATCATAAAGACGGAGAAAGTATCGATAAGCGCTCGTTAGATTATTATATTGGATCTTGCCAAGTCATCGACGTGAGTCATAAAAAGAAGGGTCGCCTGTTCTTAGAAGATCTAGGGGCATGCGTAATCGAAGCACCACGCGTTCTTTTTAAAACAGATAGCTTCCCCCACCACGGTCCATGGCAAAATGAATTTACCTCTCTGTCTCCAGAACTGATCGACAGTCTTGGCGATAAGCAGGTAAAACTTGTCGGTATTGACACCCCTTCCATTGATCCTTTTGATTCAAAAGAGCTGGAAAGTCATCAAACCATCTATAAACACAACTTGGCGATCTTAGAAGGTTTAGATCTTTCGGATGTCAAAGAGGGAATCTATCAGCTTGTTGCCTTACCTCTAAAAATTATCGAAGCTGACGCTTCACCTGTCAGAGCGGTACTTTTGAAATAATCACAACGCCAGGTATTTTCCAATCAAGGATATTGGGGATATAATGAGACAAAGAAAGTTTTTGAGAGGAAGATAGAAATGATGCCAGGATTTTTTGAGCTTATCATTATAGCTGCGACCATCGCGCTGTCAGTGCTACCGTTTTTTTTCATCACCAAAAAAACCGGTCATCATCCTTTACTATCACTTCTGATTGTCATACCGCTGATAAATATCGCATTTATTTTCTTTTTAGCCTTTTCGGAATGGCCTATCGAACATGAGTTAAATCAAGTGAAAATGAAACACCGAGCTGGCTGATATTATAATCGACAGCGGATTGCCCACAGATCCGGGAAAAGCGGTCTGAACAGCGTTCTTCGCAAAAACTCTGCTCCGCTCGATCCGCCCGATCCTGATTTTGTACCAATGGTTCTTTCAACCATTTTTACGTGGCGATAGCGCCACTCTTGGATACCTTCATCAAAATCTACTAGCCTCTCACAAAGCT
Organism: uncultured Oligoflexales bacterium; assembly: GCA_964490675.1. Taxonomy (GTDB): domain Bacteria; phylum Bdellovibrionota_B; class Oligoflexia; order Oligoflexales; family JAWKNZ01; genus CAZBDM01. Next base: position 4,801 of record CAZBDM010000222.1, on the reverse strand, counting down.
GTGTTAACATCTCATCTTTTTTATAGATTTCGACGAGAGTATCTTCTACGCCCTCATGCCCCGAGTAAGGCTTTGCAAAGTCGCGTTCCAAAACTTCACCAGGAACTTCAAAGCCCCTCTGGTGAAAAAATCTCAATACGTAATCGTAAAGCGTTGGTTTTTCGAGAAGATCTTCAAGTGTTTTACGGGCCCAACTTCCTGGCGGGTGAATCTCTATGCGTTCAGGATTTTTATTACCCATAAAAAACTCAAATACACGAAACTGCCCCGACTGAAAGCCACTTGCGGTCTCTAGCCGGGTGCGAAAAGAAGAAAACGAAATCGGTGTCATCGTTTCCATGACGTCTGTCTGGGAAACCATCGTTTTTAAGATGGTGAGCATCCTTTTTAGAGTAGCAAGACTCTTGTAAAAATCTGCAATTTCAAGTTGCTTGGCAAGAAAGAAACCCTCATGAAGCATCTGTTTAAACCAGAGTTCGTAAACTTGGTGAACGACGATAAAAAGGTGCTCGTCGTGTTCTGCTGGCGATGAGAGCTCACTTTGGGCATCAAGTATTTTATCAAGCTGTAAGTAGTTGTGGTAATTGACGGCCATCTACTAATCCTCGCTAAGTCTTTATTATTCAACTTAGATGTAACCTTTTTTATAGAGCCATTCCAGGAAATTATCATGCCCTCGCAGCGGTATCGACATCTGGCCTTAACACATTGTTTTTATTGATTTTTATGACGCCTCTGAGGCTTCTTCTTGAGACTTTAGCTTTCCGAGTGCCTTCTCGAGTCGTTTGAAAGCACGGGATCGCTCGTCGGCGAGTTCATGCATAAAGAGAAAGACCGGTCTAATTTTCGGCTTCGCTCTTAAGAGTTGGAAGTAATAGTCTACGATGTTTTCAGCGCTTTCAGCGTTTGCATCAAAGCCGCAAAGATCGACAACTGCAATGGAAGGCTGATCATCACCACCTGTTTGTTTAGAAACGAGCATCAAATCTACCATTTGTTTTGGATTGCCTACGATAACACTAAACTGATGACCATAAACCATTTGTGAATAGGGCTGACCTGATGCAGATTCTTTCGAATATAAAACCGCTTCGATAATTGCCGCCATTAGCTGCCCACTTGATCTTCGCCATGGAATAAAATCTGTACCTGGTCTTTGCCAGCGTGTCACAAACTGCGGTCCCTGTTCTTTTTTCGTTTGTTGATGGAGTGTGCTCCAGAGATAATCGGTAATACTTGCTTTTCTATGATCAAGATTATCAAACTCCCGATGTAAATAGTGATAAGCACGTACCTTTGGTCGACTCATTAAGACGTTGAGTTCACCTTTTCTCTTATCTTCTTCATCACCTTGTTTAAAGGCCATCATGTTGCCTCGATTGACGTCCCAAAGATAAAAGATATAATCTCTTTCTTTTCCTTGCAGGGCTGCTCCTGCACCATCTAAGATATCGTTACCGCGAGCCAACTTTCGTAGAAAATCACTTTTGTGATCCTTTACAAATGGTTCATTTTTGAGAAGAAAGTAGCACAATGCAACATCAGTTTCTACATTGATGCGTTGACCGGTTTCTTTTTCGATACTTGCAATAGTTTTAGCGACAAAATTCAAATAACGCTCGACCATTTTTGTTTCGATACCCTTGTATTTACCGCTATCAGCTTTGCGTTCACCCTTAAATTTTTTCTCGCTATAATCCACATAGACAGAAGGCTTACTCCCCAGAGGACTCCACTTCATTATCTTAAGTTCGCTGTTATAAACGTATTTGTTAGAATACTCGATAATTGCTGGTGGACATCGATAATGCTCATCAAGCATTACGGAAGCTTCTTTGATGCCTTTAACAAGACCAAAGATATGAGATCCGCCTCCTTTAATTCCTCTTGCTTGGGTCGATCTTAGATGTTCTTCAAGGCTAAATTCTTCATAAAGATAATCATCGACCACTGAATTTTTAGCGAGAACCGTCTGCTTTTCATCACCTACAACCATCAACTTTTCTGCCCTAAATAGCAGAGGGAGGGCGTCGTCGACTCGACACTGGGTCGCTTCATCGACAATAACAAGATCAAACAGTTTCTCTTTACATGGAAAGAGAAAGGGTACTGCCTGCTTGCGGCAAAGCCAAATAGGAAACGACTGATAAAGCTTATCCCTTAAATCATCAAAAACAGCTGCACCCGCTTCCAAGCTACTAAAGGATTTTAGGCTCTCCAACAGCGTTTGAATACTGGTTAAATCACTGGTTCCGCTATTCGGATCTGCGTTTTGTGAAACGACAGCTTGATTTATAAGGCGCGCCTCGACGAGTTTTTTAATGTAACGATCTCTTTTTCTCATCAGACGGTCGATTTCTTCAAGATTCTCTTGAACCGATGTACTGATTGTATCGTTGCGTTGGAGTTTTTTGGTGCTTTCTAGGCTAAAACGACAAATTTCTAGACTGAGTGGCACTGCTTTCTTATCAAGGTAGCCGAGTGCCTCATGAATGACGCTTAACTGACGCCAGACGCCATCATCAAAGTCCTTGGTGTATCGATAAAGATTCTTTTGATTTTGGAAGATATTTTTTAAGATCTTTAGATTCTTTTCAAGTGGATAATAAAGGAGCCCCCATACGACCCGCCAAGCTTTAATAAACCCTTGCTCCGTCTTAGGATAGAGACGATACCATTGAGCTTTGATAAGACGCGTGACGCGATTATCGGGAGCTTTACTAAAAATTTCCAAAAACTTCTTTTCTGTCTTTGGCTTTACTTTCAAGAAGATCTCTAAGAACTGCAATGTTTGGACAATGCCATCAAAGTCTTCCTTCTTACTCTCATCAGAAATATTGATATCCTTATAACAACTCTTAAGCTCGGAATTCAGCATAAACTCACGATCTTTAACAAAACGGTGCATCAGATAGTGAGGGTCGTATTCCTTTGTCGTCTCGGAGTCTCTTTTCTGGATAAATTTTAAAAAACTAACGAGACTAGTAATATCTTCGTTTGTTGTTTCATGAATCGTCTTTGGACTGACCCGTTTTCTAATATCAGCATGATCACCTAGTCTTGCTTCCATTACAGCTTGGATATACTTTTTTCTTGATGCTATGCGTTCTTCAACATCTTTTATTTTTTCTTGCCATTCAGTGAGGTCAATTTTTTCTGTGACATCGATATAGTTATCGAGCTTGAGCATATTCTTTAAGTCACTGATCCACGGACCCAGCCCCTTTTCAGGGTTGGGTAGTTGGTCTACAGTCTTTATCGCACTTTCGAATATCAGATGTTTATTTTTTTTATCGTGAGCCTCTAATTTCCGATCAACAAAATACTCTTCAAATTTTTCAATAAGAGCATGAATGGCTGCTTGTTGATCACTAACGACCAACAGTCTTTTACCTTCACAGATACAGTGAATAAGAAGATTCATAATGGTGTAGGTTTTACCCGTACCAGGAGGACCAGCCAAAAGTACAAGGTCATGACTATTAAGCTTTTTAAGAAGCTGTTTGGTTGATCTTGTTACCTGGCCTGGAATTTTGGTCGCATGAGCAAATGCTCGAACCTCTTCTTGATGAAAACGTCTCACTTCTGGTGACAAAAACTTACCAAGTAAAGAGCGATAAAACATATCTGGAGACGAACGAGCACCAGTTTTTATAGCGTCCAAATCATTTTCCAACGCAGAAGAAATCGGAGATTTAAGCTTTGGAGATTTATATATCCAGACCGACTCTAAATCTGCTTCGACCCCAAGCACCTTTAAAAAACCTAGAAGGCCTCCCTTGCCGTTCTCTTTTTTAAAGCCAAGAAGAATCTCTCTCGTTCTTTCAAAGACCTGTTCGTCACAAGGGAGAAATCTTGTAAGATGAACGCCCGAAAAATTGCCATCAATTTCGAATGATTGTGCCATCAAATCTCTAAAGAACGTCTTGATCTTTTCATTAGCCTGTTGCGCCCCTACGAACTTCTCAATAAGATTGCATAGAGCAAGGTGGTTGAGATAGACCTTGCCATTCTCTAATGGCTCGACGATGACATGTCTTCCCGATTCATTAATTCTAACTTTTTGAAAATAAAGCGGGAACTGAAAGCTGTAAAGCTTGCCTGATTCTTTTTTAAAGACGGCATCTAAGATTTCAAAGCCGATATAAAATTCACATTCACGGTCGCCTAAGAATCTCGCTCGAAAATCTTCAACAGACTCAGCAGTAAGCTCAACCTTGAAGAGTTTCTGCTTAAAACTCTTTACTTCACTAGCATGCAAGGGAATTGGAAAGCTGCTGATGTCTTTTGCTTTCTTCTTGTTGGTCGTGGCGATTTTTGCGACATCAACACCAGCCGATTTACCACCAAAAAGCGAATCGTAATCAACCTGATAATCACTATCGACAGAGCGCTCACCAAGACGAGATTTAAAAAGAGCTCCTGCAATAGGATTTTTTTCTTTTTTATCGCTTGTCCCGACGATATCAATCCCTTCGTAGTCGGTCTGATCTTTAGCTGAGTCACTTACCCGTCTCCCTAAAGCTGGAGCAAATGGCTTGACTTCAGATAAAATATTTTTTCTGAGAGTTAAATCACTAGTGATACTAGCGGTCGCTTCTGCAAACGTAAACTGAAAGACTCTATGATAGTCAATGATACGGTCGAGAACATCATTGGGGTGTTCAACCTGATCTTTATAGAGAAGATGATCGAGAGCTCTCAATGAATCTTTCGAAACAGCGAGATAACCAGTTGAGCCTTTGCGAGGTTCAAGCTCACGAATAAGGATACGATCAAGATTTTCGCCATCTGTTTTGAT
>CAZBDM010000221.1:6133-6912 GCA_964490675.1 uncultured Oligoflexales bacterium | reverse complement strand
GTGACGTTTGGTAAAACATTGAATAATACTAATTTATCATTTAATTACAGATATTTAAGTCGATGAAAACAGGTCGGTTTTTAAGCGCTTTTTGAGCGAGCAAAGATTAATTCATTAATTTTTTCAGATATTTTCCTGTCAAAGAGCGGGCGTGGGAGAACACTTTCTTGGGTGGACCTTCGACAACAACCTTGCCTCCTTCATCCGAAGAACCAGGACCTAAATCTATCAACCAATCGGAAGCCATTAATACGTCAGGATTATGCTCGATGGTGATGATCGTCGCTCCCCTATCGACGATTTCAGAGAGAACTTTCAGCAGTCTTTTGACGTCTTCAAAGTGCAACCCTTGAGTCGGTTCGTCCATGATGAATAGGTGATTTTCAAAGCTTTGTTTACTAAAAAACGGCACGAGCTTAAGTCGTTGCGCTTCTCCTCCAGATAAACTGGCACTCGTTTGTCCCATACTAAGATAGCCAAGACCAAGTTTGCATGCTGGCTCAAGGCGCCTGACTATTTGCCGATGGTTTTTAAAGTGCTCTAACGCTTGCTGCAAAGTAAGATCTAAAACATCAGAAATTGACAAACCATTGTAGAGAATCTCTTGAACATAAGGTTTAAACCTTTTGCCATTGCAGATCGGACACTTCACTCTCGCATCAGCAAGAAAGCGCATAGAAAGCGTCACAACTCCGCGGCCTTTACATTCTTCACAACGACCACCGGTACTCCCCAACGAAAAGGAGCGCGCATCAAGCCCGGCAATTTGCGAATCCGGC
>CAZBDM010000221.1:0-6123 GCA_964490675.1 uncultured Oligoflexales bacterium | reverse complement strand
CGTAAAGTTTCCTGATATGAGTGAACACATCTAAATAAGTCGCCGGCATACTGACCGATGATTTTGCCACTGGTTTTCTATTGATCAAAACGACTCTTTCAAATTGTTGCCACCCTGAAATATTCGAGCAGTGTACCCATTTTTTTGCACCACCCTTTGATTTAGTTGTAATGGCTTTGACCAGGTTGGGATATAAGGTCGACAAGACAAGACTCGATTTACCAGCACCAGAAACACCGGTGACTGAATTTAAGCCTCCGACCTTAAAAGAGGCCTTTTTTATGTTTAAATTATGGAGGTGCGCACCCTCAATTACAATTTCTTCTGTGAGGCGATTTCTTTTGTTGAGAGTCTCAGCATCCAAAGGCGCATTGAGGTAACTTGCTGTTTTCGAGACATTAGCAAACTGGTCAGCTTGTTCGGGAGCAAACCTCGCCATAAGCTGGCCACCTTCATCTCCGCCCCCAGGGCCTAAATCAACAATATAATCGGCACGCCTCATAAAGTACTCATCATGATCAACAATGAGTACCGTGTTGCCTAGTGACTTCAGTCTTTCAAGACTGTGCCAGATTAACTCTAACTCACTTTGGTGAAGACCTTGACTAGGCTCGTCAAGAACGTAGAGCACACCTCTTAGGTTTTCAGCGAGAATTCCGGCCAGCTTTAGTCTTTGAGATTCCCCACCGGAGAGACTTCTAATCCGGCGACTCATTTGTAAATAGGTCAGGCCAACATCGTAAATACGCTGGCAAATCTTAATCGCTTCGTCACACACCCGAAGAAAGGCTGGATTCTCGCCGAGAGAGGATTCTTTGAGAGACCTCAGAAAGTCGAGAAGTTTAACGATCGGCATAGCATGCAAGTCTCTCGCACAGAGATCTTGCAGTGTAATCGCATCGTAGAGAGGGTTGAGACCTGTCCCTTGGCATCTTTTGCAAACCTCAACAAATTGATCCTGCTCACCATCGTTTTCTTCATCAACCTCGATCGTACCGTAGCCGTTGCAGGTTTCACATTTGCCAAGTGAGTTGGCAGAAAAATAGCGAGCATCAAAGCGGGGCCAACTAAAGCCGCAAACGGGACAACCTGATCTCGTCGAAAACCGCCCACCATCCTTTAGATCGATTTGTGCTCCACTTTTTACTTTGAAGAACTCACCAAACCCTTTGCCCTCTTCAAGAGCATTTTCGACGCTTCTCAAGATTCTCTCTTCTGAATTTTCTTTGACTTTAATGAAGTCGACGACAAGCTTAATGGTGTGCTTTTCTTCACGATTGAGTTCAGGAGTCGGGACAAGATTGACCACTTCGCCATCTATGTACGCCTTTAAGAAGCCCTTTTCTGCATAGCCATTGAGTTTTCTGGCAAAATGTCCTTTTTTTTCGTCGGCGATTGGAGCACATATCGCTACCGTCTGTCCGACGTATTGGGTCGCAATATCTTTGGCTATCTCCTTCGATGAACGAAAACCTGCTGTCTCTCCATGCTCAGGGCATTTCGCGTCGGCAAAGCGCGCGAACATGACTCCAATTAATTCGCTTAAATCGCTAAGGGTACCGACAGTGGCTCTTTTGGAAGGTTGTGTCTCGTTTTGAGCGAGCGAGATTGCTGGTGACAAACCACTGATAAACTTAACTGCCGGCCGCGAACCGAGATCGAGAAACTGCCTCGAATAGTGAGATAGTGTATAAAAAAAGCGCCTTTGTGCTTCAGTCAGAATCGTGTCGAAAGCAAGAGAGCTTTTACCAGAACCGCTAACTCCAGTGATCACAGTGATACTTTGTCGGGGAATTTCGAGATTAATTCCTTTTAAGTTGTGCTCTCTCGCACCCTTGACGACAATATGACTTAAATCTGCCTTCATGAAAGCTTCTCTTTTTTTAGATAAGATTTGGCTATGTCAAAAGCTTGTATGAAACTCTTTTTAGAAGCCTTTTTCTTTAAAAACAAGTCTTTTGCAGGTCCATGGTCAGGCGAGACACGCAGGTAAGGCAGGCCGCCTGTAATATTGACTGCTTCGTCAAAATGCACCGTCTTAAGCGGTCCGAGACCTTGATCGTGATACATAGCTAAAACCGCATCGTAGGAACCACCATAAGCGAAATAAAAAGCCGTATCAGCAGGCAAAGGTCCCTCTACGTCGGCTGATTCAAATTTACGAAAGGCATGAATCGCAGGACTAATGAAATCTTTCTCCTCATCGCCAAACAGCCCGCCGTCACCACAATGGGGGTTAAGGCCACAAACAGCAATCTTTGGTCTTTCTATTGAAAAAACTGCTTTTAAAGTCTGGGTCAGAAGAATCAGCTTTTTGATTAAAAGTCCCTTATTTATTTCTGCAGCAACGTTTTTAAGGGCAAAATGATTGGTGGCAAGCCCCACTCTCAATCTAGGTCCAGCCAAAAGCATGATTGTTTCACTTTTATTAAGATCAGAAAAGTACTCAGTATGTCCTGGGTAGTTAAACCCTGCCTCTTTTATCGAAGCTTTGTCTATCGGCGCCGTCACAACCGCAACATCTTTTTTGAAACTAACTTCCCTTAAAAGATCCAAAGGTTTTTTTGCAAGCTGTCCTCTCTGTAAAGAAGACAGCTCGGATGGATGAACCTCGTCTCCTCCACAGTCAATAAAGAAAAGCCCGGGTTTTTCTCCATAAGAGAAGGTACTCGAAATTTCTTTAAACTTAACTTCTTTAATGCCGAGCTCTCTACATTGATACTGCCACTGACCGTAACTACCTAGTACGAAAACAGAAGGCATTTTTAATGACGGCAAAATAGATGCGACCGCTTCGATATTAACGCTGAGAGGGTCACCGAGAGTCACGATTAACATCACTGCTTACCTTTGAAATTCATGCGAGATTTTTATCGTAGCACCCTTCGCGAGACCAAAAGGAATCTTTTTCTCGACAGCAACTTCAAGTGACTTAATCAACTCAAAGTCCCTCAAAAAACTATGTCCCAACCGACTGACAATAGTCTCGATCAGTTTGAATTCCTTTGTCTCTAAAATTTCATCGATATGCTTCATCATGACAGCGTAATCAAGGGTTAGGTCGAGATGGTCTTCGATATGCTCTTCGCAACTTGTATTTAACTGTGCCGTTAAAGAAACAAGCACTTCTTGGGGAGCAAGACGTTCAGCCTTGGTCCAGCCAATCTTCATAAATACTGGGTAATCACGAATCTCAATCATTGGCATGAATGAAAAAACCTCCTTGCTTCACAAAGAGGTTTCATATCGTATTTTTAATGTCGAGACACCCTCAAATAGCAGGGCTGTTCGGTTATTCTTTAATAAACTTCTGTGATTTTATAATCTTAACACCAAGATCAAGGATATTATCGATTTTGTTATAACTTGGTTTTACGAGCATAATGACAGGCGTTTCGCCTTCTTTTCCGCACTGATCAACCTGCCAGCCATCGGCTGCAAGCGCATCAAATTGGTCAGCTGATCCAGGCACAGCACTCATTGCCTGTTTTGCGCCATCCCAGTTGCAAGTGTACGTCTTATCGACGGCTGCACTGTGACAAGCCTTTTGCCGACGATCGAATAGATTTCCCTGATCGAGGCATACGTTAAACTCTTCGGGATAGAGGGCCGCTTGCAAATCACCTTGGTTCATTGCTTCTGATTGGATAACAGTCGGCTCAGCGTCAGCACTCACTTCGCTTGACAAAGTATCTGAGTCACCCACCACACAGTTTGTCGCACTGCCGTCACTTGCTTGCGCGTCAGCACTATCTGAGCTTTCTCCTTCGCCCTCAGCTTCGCCAGCTTCCGATCCACCCGCTTCCGTGCCAGGATTTGTTCCCTCTGGCATGTCAGCATCGATCCAATTTTGCAAAAGATTTAAATCTGGATCGGCAGTGATCGGCACATCTGGCGGCATCGTTCCACCAATGATTGTGTCGCTACTTGCTTGAGCTGCAGAGCGTCCGTTAAAGTCTGCTTTTAACGCCTCGAAACTACTTAAGTCGGGAGCGGTTTGACCTGTGTTGTGACAGGAAATACATTTTCTGTCGATCAGGTCTTTGACCTGTCCCCAGTATGTCACATCGCCCTCAGCAGGAGATGGGTCGTTCAGTTCGAGTACTTCTGGAAAGCCAGCATTGGCCCAAGTCTGGAGAATATCTTTCTCCTCATCACTAAGCGCGCCGTTTGGTGAGTTGGCTGGCGGCATCGGATTAGCAGCGTTATTGACCCGTGCGATGCTTGCAGGCCCTGCACCGCTAGCTCCCGCAAAAGTAGAAAAATCTCCAAAGTTAAAACCGGCAACGTGACACCCGGCAAAAGCACATTTCGCTTGGTAGACTTGCTGGACCCCGCCGTTCCACGTTCCTTCTTCAGGAGTGGCAAGAAGTAGAGCAACTTCTTCTGGCTCTTCAGGCTTTGCAGCCTGGCTTGGTTTGAGGCAAACTTCGGCACCAACGTTAGTCACCGCCGTTTGCTTGGTCGGCCTGGGACTATCGCAAGCCGTATATGTTACAACCGACAGAATGGAAACAATACCACAAACCGCCAGTTTATTTACTTTTTTCATGAAATGTTCTCCCCTGACTAACCCAAGCTTGGACTCAAAGAAAATATCGTCAGAAGCACAAGTCATCTTGAACACAAAAGAAAAGCGGGAGAAACCCATTAGAATCTATGGTTTTTTTAATGTGTTGGCGGTGTTTAATAATATGAATTTAAAGCTAGGCTCGCGACCCATAATAATTCTCAATGATTTAATTCTCTAATGGTTATGAAAACATATAGTTAACATTCGAACGACCCGTTTAATTTTTGATTAAATAAGTTGATTAATAATAGGAATATAAATAAGGTCTCGGCATCTTGAAAACTAATAAAGAATTTCTATTGAAATTCATGAGACAATTAATCGAGGTTACAAGGAGTCATCATGGAACTACGCAGACAGCTCTGCTATTCGTCACTTGCGCTAGGCCTTTGTTTGTCTGTGGCAGCGACCACTCAGGCAGCAGACGAAGAACAACAACAAGCACAAGAGCAGCTAGAAGTCGAACAAGGCTGGCCAGAAAGAACTCAAGTCAAAAGCAAATACATTTGGGATCCAAATTGCACGGACGAGGATCACGCGAACTTAGTTTGCGAAACGATCGAGGTCATTGACGACAGTGAATATGAAGACGACAACGATGAACAAGCGCAAGCCTATTATCAAGAATTAGAAAGTGAGATCCGCCAAAAACAAAGCCAACAAGCTTCCGAAGATCTTCTTGGAGATCTCCTTGGTGAAATTGATGCGCTTTACGCTTGGCGCGGTGGTGAAGTCAAAGAGAAAGTCTCTTTTGATTCAGATTATTTCGTCAGTGATCGCTACCCGCCAGGAATGTTCACTTCGACAAAATCAACAGCTTATGCCGAGATCAACGGTCTTGTTCAAGAACACCTAAAAATCCCAAGCTACTATTTTATGGCACCTAGATCGGCACAATTAAAGTCAACTGATTTTCCATCATGGAGCCAAGCTCCTTACTTTGAATACATTCATCCAGAATCAACTTCATCTTCACCGATCGGCCTGAGACTTTACGTCTTCGCCCCTAACTACAAAGGTAGTAAGAGACGTCCTGAGAAAAGAGACCTCGAAAGTGCTCGCTCTGAAATCGTAAGACAGAGAATGGTCAAGCCGGGCCTCATCAAAACCGGTGATGTCATTATGATGTGGAGAACAGAGTGGGTGAAAACGATGGCTTACGCTCACCTTCAGATGGGCCTATCACACGCTTCGATCGCTTACGTAGACGAGCGTACAGGTGACGTCTACAACCTTGACATGCCTCTTAACAATATTTTCCCTGGCAAAAACTTTACGTCGCCTTACTTTTTCGACGCCGAAAAGGGTGGGCCCGCGAAAGACGTTCTGATGCAAGTTGTAAGACCAAGACTGACCGATCAACAAAGAAGCAATCTTGGCAAGTGGCTACAAAGAGCCCTTGATAGAAAGAGCAAGATCTACCGTAGTAAGATCGCTTTCAATGGTAACTACAGTGACCCACGCTACGACCCAGCCAAAGGGCGCCAGGCGATGGACTTTGTTCAACAAATCGGCCAGATGCTTACCTACACGGGCTCTAAGTTCAACAG
>CAZBDM010000220.1:0-6923 GCA_964490675.1 uncultured Oligoflexales bacterium | reverse complement strand
TGCTACGAGTCAGAAGCTCTATATCTTGCCATGCATGCTTATCTTGCTCAGTGAGATAAGTATCATGCGATATAATTTTTCCGGCTCGTTCATTAAGAATACTCAATTTTTTATATACATCTTTCGAGGTAAACCTTCTTAGGGCCTCAATTAGAACATATTTAACGACCAAATCTTTTTCTCCATCGATTTTCTGCATGAGAAATTCTTTGCCAGACTCATGGTCTACATCTGAAATCGCTTCAATCGCGACAATAACATGCCCTTTACTTTCGTGCGATTGCTGTTCACTATGAGTGGATTCAAAGAATGAAATGAGCTCTTCTAAGATGGTTGCTTTTTCAGACGGTTCACTTCTTTTGGCAATTTCACCGAGTACCAAAAGAGCGCTTCTAACAACAATGGGATGATCTGAGCGAAATAAATCAGTGATAGCCTGTAAGTCTTCTATCGTTCCCTTGTCAGCAAGAAGACTTACAGCTTCCGCTTGAACAAATGGAAATTGCTCGTTTTCGAGAAGACGATGAACGTCAATAAGAGAATCTTGCGACCAATCTGATTTCAAACGATCAATTTCAGAAAACAACCGCTCTTCACTTTTGTCTTCAAGCTCAAAGCTTGATTGTTCCTCTAGCAAAGGATCAAAACGACTGTTGTTACCACCTTGAGACGATGAAAGTTTCCGTAAGCTATCTTCACTTGAGTGCTCACTAACCCTGGCTTTGTCAAAGCTATGGGAACTGAAAGAACGATCGATCGCCAATGTAGCTATAATAGCCAGTGAAAGGATCAAGATAAATTTAACATCAAACCATTTAGAACTCATTTTCCACCTCAACAACGATGCTTTTCAACTGTGGAGCGCTGCCGCAGGATTTTTAAATGTTGCGTTTAAGTATATCCGTCATAATGACTCCAAGTTTCAGAAAGGGTCTTTTCTGGTTGGAGACTTTTTGAAAAAGGTAAAGAAGCCGTGCGGACGCACGAAGCCCGTGGCAAATCTCATAACTCTCTACTCCTGTGCTCGCTTTTTTCTACTCAGCTTTCTATTGAGATTCTGTGGACGCACCCTTAAGTTCGGCTGCAGAAGCTTAAAATTAAGGATCTTTTTTACTTTTTCGACGCAAGCCGCCAAATTTATTGTTAAAGATGAATGATTAGCAAATCTTCCTGATTTGACAGAACACCTACCACATCGGGTACAGCGCATACAATCGTGATAACTCTTTAGTTGATCCAGCCAAAATAAGGAGATACCAAGCTCTTCCAGTCATCATAGCACGCCCCGGAAAACTTCCTGGTAAAGGCAGTAGTGCTGCAGGAAGCAATCGTATCAAAATATCAATTGATCCAGATGAGGTCGTCTATATGTGGGAAGCTTTTCAGACACTAGATCAAGAGCCCTTCAGCGCCGTCCGCTCTTTAAGAGCAGCACCGTCGTTCAAAGAAGAAGTTCACGTAGGGCATACACAGGTTCTTCGTCGTCGCCGATGAATCCCACGGTAATGACAACACCTTCTTGGTTATCATAAGTCAACAACGACCAGTTAAGATTGCTTATAGTATCGTAAACAGCGTAGGTTCTCATATGTTTGCTCTCATTCATATGATGTTCAGAAAGATCGCTCCACTGCTTTAAAATTTGCTTTTTAGCACTAGCAATTTGAAATTCCGTCAGAGGCTGAGTGATGCCGTCTTCGACCAATAAGTATAAAGGCTCAGAAAAAAAGCTTCTTAATGGATATAAATCTTCATCCCAGTATTCTTGATTGACTTTAAGGTCTTGTCCCAAAGCCTTCGGAACATTATTGAAATACTGACAATCAAGTCGCCTAAAGACGGACGGATTATCAGCACTTATATGGATATCCAGTCCCTCATCTCGACGAGAGAAAAGCTCCTGACTCACCCCGTAAATGTAAAGAGAACTATTTGGAAACTGTTTCTCATGCGCATGAAAGACCTCTCTGAGAAGGATTCCATTCAGTTCATATGAAGGGCGATAGGAAATGAGCTTTTCACTTGCTGTCAAAATTTTCTCTAATTCATTTTCAACTGCAAGTGGATTTAAGTGCTTGGTTCGTAGCTCGAAAGAAAGGAAGTAATTGTGCTCAAAATACCTTTGTATGGTCAGAACGGGATCGCCATCATTGGCCATTACACACAAGTAACCATCTATTTGACCTGGGCTTAAATCTTGTAAGTCACTGGCAAGTAGCACACGAAAAGGTAGAATCGTCATCGCAGTCAAGAGAGGCAAAAGAAAGTATGTCATTGGTTTTTTGAACCGGAGCATAAAACAAACCTTAATCGCTAAAAGCGATTGACTCTAAAAGGAAAGTGAAACCTAATTCATTGGGAAAGCGAATCAACATTGTAAAGCCAACGATGGGCAGAAAAACCATGCAAACCATTAATAAATTATTTTATTTTAATAAAAAAGTCAATGTTTCTATGGGAATTAGTGATGGATTTTAATGATAAAATTTGTCAGAGTTTTTTAAACCGACAGAAACTCAAGCGCCTGAACAGAAGAAAAAGCCTTGTGAGAAAGAGAGCTTAAAATGACTGGAAGATCGAGAGTGATTGCTGAATATATTGACTCCTACGAAGCGGACATTTGCAAAGCAAAGCTCGAAGATGCTGGAATTCCTTGCTATTTACAAAAAGAAGCCTATCAAACCCTTATTCCAGGTCAACTCCCATGGCCTATTAAACTTCATGTCCCCGAGCAACACGCTATTGTTGCATGCCAGATCCTTGAGGTTCCGGCTGAACATAAAACTTCTTCAACCAGTCAGACAAAACGCCCTAAATGTCCGCGCTGCCAGTCAGAAGATATAATCGACAGAGGCTACCTTAGGCTCCTAGCTATCTTGATCTCCTTGGGAATCCTCTATGTTTTCCCTTTAAAGTTCAAGTATTGTAAGAATTGTAGGCATCGTTGGTAATCGCCCCGGTCGCCTTATGCTTAATGATGGAGGGGCTAGGGCTGCACCGTCAATGACTCCATAAATACTTGCTATTATTAGATAAATCAATTGTCTTACGAACAAATCTCAAGAACATCATATTTCTTGTCGAAGTCTTTTTGGATGAGTAAACCAGATGATCGAAAGACCTCGAAAACGATGAAAAAAAACCAAAAAGGTACAGGTGAATTTCTCGCGATCTTAGATGAATCTTCTTGGATCTGGTCTTTTATAGAAAGGCAGTTTCAAAAATTAAGAGATCAAGAGTATCTGCGCCTGCCAGGAACGACTCCCATTAGAAGGTCTTGGGAACGCTTTAAGAACGCCCCACGTATCATCATCCACTGGGAAAACAAATCAAGATCTGGCGGCGCTATCATAGAAGAAATTTTAGATGTCGACCCTCTCTATTCGGTTGCAGAAAAGATCATCGTTGTGTCGACCAACCCAACCCACGAAGACGTTGTCTACTTTAGCGAACTCGGAGTCCGAAGAGTCCTGCGACTTCGCAATCATGAAAAGCATTTAAAGGCGTCGGAAAAAGAACTCTACAACCATTTGCGCGCGCTTCCCGACCGCAGTGACACCGATAGACTTTGGCGTAAGCTTATGTTTTCCATAGATACGATTGATGAAGAAAACTTGACTGTCGATTTCATCAATAACTTAGAACAAAAACTCGATACGATTGTCGAAACTTGTAGTGAAGCTGAGTCAGCTAGACACCTTGAACTGCGCGCATCGATTGCTGCTTTGAGAAAACAAGATGGCCAAGCAGCTGATTTATGGCTCCGAGCCATTGATAAAAACCCCAACTACTATCGCGCCCACAACAATCTCATTAAGTTTTACTTAGCGACTGGTCAGAAAGAAGAAGCTTTATCCCTGATGCAAAGAATGCAACGTCTTAATAAATCGAATATTTCAAGACTGGTTGCGATGGGGCAAATCCACCTTGAACAAGATGAAACGAGAAAAGCAGAACACTTATTTAAGTCCGCCCTAGAAAGAGACAAATACTGCAATGGCGCCCTTAACGGTATGGCTGAAATTCGCTTTAAGCAAGGTGATCTAGAGGAGTCTCGAAAGCTCTTAGCCCGTTCAACAAAGGCAGAGCAAGCTGCATCAAGATTTAATTTGATGGGGATTGAACTGGTGAGGAAGAAAAAGTTCGAGCAAGCTCTTGAGCACTACACTAAGGCACAATACGTTCTTCCTCAGCAAGAGAAAGGACCGCTTCTCTTCTACAATATTGGCTTATGTTATTCGCGTTGGGGAAAGCCGGAGAAGGCAATAGAGTTTGTTAAAATTGCATTGATTAAAGAGCCAAACTATAGCAAGGCGCAAAATCTACTTACCCAACTTCTTGCCAAAAAGCCTGCTTAAGATTTTACCGATTGCTCATCAGTTAGATACATCCGTGGCAGCTGCTTAGCCGATCGGATCAGAATCGCTTGTTGGTTTCTTAAATATTGAACGATATTTTTATTTCTCGGATCTTTTTTCAGTTGATCGATTTCACCCTGGATATCGTTAAGTTTCGCAAGGTCATCTTCTTTGGTATAGATTTTATCAAGAATCTGATTAAACTTATTTTTTTCTTCTAAACTGAGACCCGTCGTATTGATGTATCTGTGGTATTTGTTGATCGACATGGGCTCTGTATCAACCACGACAGTACCATCATCCTTTTTTTCGACGATCACTCCAGGCTCTGTATACATGCCTGACTTAGGAACGATATCACCTATCTTTGCCATGTCTTTCTCCTCAAAATACTATTGGGCCGGAAGTTCATAGGTTCTTGGTTTGATATTGAACGTATTCATTAAGTGAGCAACCTCTGATTTTAGATAAGTCACGATACGATAATTTCGAGGATCTTGTTCCAGCTCGCTAATCTGCCCTTGAATCGTATCTATCTTTTCTTTTGGATCACCAGTCTCTGCCACTTTATCGAGGATCTTGATAAATGTTTCACGATCCTGCTCTTTCAGTCCGTTTATGTAGCCGTGCCGGTGGACTTTTTTAACTTCTTCCTGCTTTCTATCGACAATGACGTTGCCAGTCATCTCATCTTTTTTGGTGACTACAGCTGGTTGACCATTGGACAAAAAACTTACGTCACCCACTTTAAAAGCCATGGTCGTTACTCCAGCCTATAATGCTTTGTATTGAGTATAGTCCTGATTAAATCTTAACAACGTCCTCCTACAGCCGCAACCCTGGCCACTGAAGCATTATTTACCTAGAAAAAAAGCCTGAAGGTTCTTATAGGATCTGTTCAATTTAGTTCTTAAGTAATTCCTAGACATGACCGATAACTCTTGCAGAATTAAGAAGTTATGAGGGTCATTGTAACCTATGAACAGATATTTGGAGCGTAACTTTGTCAACCAGGATTTTACAATTAGACGACTACCGCAAAAAGCGGCGTCTTTCCTGGCGCAAGCGTTATAAATCTCATCTTTGTCAATTTTTTCAGATGTTTATAGAAAAAAACTTAACCGTTGATCTGATCTGGGCAACGCAGAATTATCAAAGTCACTGTTATTTGAACCATGAGTACGCTTGGGATTACCGCGATTTTCGCGATCTTTTGCGGGAGGCCATCGATGCCGCTTTGGGTGATTTCCTCTATATTGAACTCAAGAAACAATGGTGGTTCGATGAAAGATGGCTGACCAAAGAAGAGGCTCTCGATCACTGTCTGAGTGCCTATGTTCTGGGTGACCTGGGAGCGGCTTCGAGCTCCCCTATTTAGGGCTTAAGAACTGACGCTCACTTCTTTTTCAAGCTCGCCATGCTCACCTGCCTTTACAATCACACCTTCCGCAACTTCTCTTAAAGCCGTAACAGCTTCTTTGTTCTTCGACTTTATCAAAGGCTCGGCATTGTCCATGAGCTGGCGAACACGATTGGCAGCTACCATGACAAGTGCAAATCGGTTGGGTAATTTTTCTTGGCAATCTTCGATGGATACGCGGGCCATTAAGCAGCTCCTCAAGTGTTTAAAAGATAGATTTGTCTTTTTAATGTAAGTTTGACGGTCTAGTCAAATCCTTTTGCATTAGGTACAAATATACCTTAGACTCTCCCAGCAAAACAATTCGCAAAAAACAAACTTTTAAGCGGAAAAGACATGGAATTAGTACGCGTCAAACCTAGGGTTGGGTTACTTGTTTTATTTTTAGGCATGGTCTATGGCTGCGCTGAGCCGGAAACAGAATCGTCAACACCGGCTAAAATCGCTCCTATTGTCGTCGAGCCAGATCCACCTGCCAACTATCTACTTTTCGATAGCTCTTGCCAGAGCTCCCCGGGACAACTGTCTCTGACAAGCACCGAAATTTACTCGTGGAATAGCTTTGCAGTCACAGCTCAACAAACACCCCTTAACAATATAACTTCATCAGACTCACTTGAGAGTCAGGCTGTTTACAAAACCACCTACGGAGCCATTTTCGAAAGACAATGCCGCAACCAGACCTGCACCAACCAAGCGGGCGTCGAACTTGGCTGGAAGCGCAGCCGTGAAGGTGCCCCTCTTAGAATTTGTAACGATCAGTTCTCCTACCCTCGCAACAGCTATGAGGGGGTTGGGCTCGCGAGTATTCACTACATTGAAAGTGCTTATCAACGCTATATCGACTGGGTGGATAGCAAACCGATCGCCCCTATCCACTTGTCGATTATGCCGGAGTATCGCAGTGTGTTTACACAAGACAAAGGCAATGGCGTCAGCGAACAGACTATCTTTTGGGTGACCCACAACCTTGCCTATTCACCACTTAACCAAAAAATCATCGTATTTCCTGAAAAAGATGGCTACGAGCCCGAGGGTTTTTTCTGGGAATCTGCTTTCGTCCACGCTCATGAATTTGGACACCACATTGAGAACTCACTCGCGACGCAAGAAAACCTGTTGACATGGAGTCCCCTCGAACATCG
>CAZBDM010000219.1:4591-6949 GCA_964490675.1 uncultured Oligoflexales bacterium | reverse complement strand
GCGCTGGTACATGAGGATTTCACGACGACGAAGTAACACATCAACCGTCTGGAAATTCGGATCCGGCGTTCAAGAAAGAGGGCTTTCGTTAACATTTTGATAAAAGAAAAAGCGAGGCAGCAATCGTTACTTGGTTTGCCGCCATTCCCCCTCGAAAAAGAGCCCTACCTGAGGTCTAGATCTCCGCTCTTGATTCTTTCAATCTGCATGTAAGTCACTGCATCACTAATCTTTGAGCTCTCCATAGCTGATCTGAATGCATCTGGAAGATTAGCAATAAGAGCCATGACCTCGGTTTGCACTTCGACGATATCAATGGTGTCAACAACAGGTGCGACACTGATTTCTAGACCATCCTCTTCGGTAGGTAGGTAATTGTTAGTGATAGAGATCTCTCTTCTGTCGCCGTCGGAGCTATCATCGCTACCTATTCCGGTACAGATGGTAATGATGTGTGCATTTGTTACGACGGCACGGTTGGTGGGGAAATTTCTCATGATGGTCACATCCGCACCGTAATCATCGCAGACTTCATTTTGAACGAGACTAAAAATATTTCCAAAGTTTGCTACCACTTCACTAATGTCAGCTCTTTTGGCTCTCCACTGTGAGTAAAAATTCTCCAACTGTGAAAAATCAGCTTTTTTCAACCAAGCAACCACATCTTCTCGTTTGACTTCACTGCCCACGTTTGTAAGGAAGCTTTCTGAATCTGGCACGGTCAGTATAAGAGCGGTTCTTAAAATTCTGGTCTTTTCATCCTCTCCGGCCTCTGAGAGGAGAACTTGATTAACGGTTTGTTCTGACTCACTAAGAACAGAGTGAAAATTTTCTCGGCTATCTTTTATTTGATCCCGGACCGATCTTCTAAAGATGCCTTTGGGATCAAGCAGGACGCGCCAAAGGATTGAAAAGAGTTTGTCAGCTTTTTTATCGCCAATTCTTTCAGAAATTGCCTTGATGACACTGAGTTCGAACTTGTCTATTTCTTCGGTATTGTCTTCGGCAGACTCTCTTTGAATCTTTTTTCCTGCTGCAAAGGCTGAACCACTTTCCCAAATTTCGTTAATCTCAGAATCTGTAACGACTTCGTAACCGAAATAGCTCGTCCCGACCCCAACGTAAAGCGTGTGAGAATTGTAATCAAAATAGGCTTTCACTCCTGAGTTGTTGCCGATCGTTCTGATCACAATACTTTTGACACCAAACTCTTTCCAGACGAGGCCACCGCCAATAGCTCCGTGATATTTCGCCAGCCACTGCGCGGCATATTCGCCCTGTTTTTTTAGAGCCTCTAGATTGTCATCCCAAAAGTCGACCAAATCCTTCTCGTGACCGAACCAAGAGTCAAAAAGACTCGTATGTTCTTCAGTAAAGGAAAGCTTATCAATCACAATACTATAACCGGTAAGGTCTTGTTGTTCTACTTCCTCTAAGGTGAAGCCTTGGTTTTTTAGCTCTCTCTCAAACTCTATTTGAGCAGCTTCTTTATTGAGAACCTTCCCCTTCTGTCGTGCTTCTTGCAGAGCTGTTTGATAATCGAAGCCTTCCTGGCAGACACCAGTTTTCGTTGAACCTGGTTGCATGTAGGGTTGTAGTAAACAGTGGTAATAGCGATCAAGTTGCGTCATGCGCATATCAGTGACTGTCGCGAAGTAATTTTTATCTTCGTGATACTTTGTCTGGTACTGATCATCTTCGACGTCTTGTCCTTCTCTTGGCTTCTTCTTGTCTAGATCGTGGTAGACCGCATCAAGCTCACTTGCTTGTTCACTTTGTTGAACTTGGCCACAGTTAACGAGAGACGCTGAAGTCAGCAAAAAAAGCAGTTTACTTTTTAGTTTCATGATCGAGCCTTCCTTTTTGAAATGCGACCTCTTTTAACAATTTCTCCTGCTACCGTAAACAGCGAAGCGATCGACTTTTTAATAAGTTACTGAATTTTTAAAAGGAAATAGGAGGAACGGGAAGATGCTCTGGCCTTAGTGAACAGAGCATTCGGTTGAGATGCGGGAACCTTTTCAATCGTCTTATTTTGTAATGCAGCGACCATAATCTTGTGGGCATTTTTCATCACTCAAAGAACCGTCAGCATCACACTGAAGCTCATCAATTTCAGAGAGTGGCACGCAGTCTTCGCTGATGCAGCGGGCGTACCCTTCTCCACAATCGGCTTCTTCGAAATTAAAGCGTACTCCACAATAAGAAGACGGGTTCTTAACCGAAGAAAACTTGACGCAGCCCTTTGGCAAACAACGGACATAACCTGCACCGCAATCTGCTGGACCGAGTCGTGACCCCATCGGACAATATCCTTCAACAAAGTCGATTGTCGAACGATCGACACAGCTATTGTGT
>CAZBDM010000219.1:0-4581 GCA_964490675.1 uncultured Oligoflexales bacterium | reverse complement strand
GACATCTTTTAAAACCTTTCGGACAGTTCGCAGATTTTAACATATAGCCTTTTTCGCAGACTCCCTGACCAGCGTCTACCAATTCAGCTTCCGCTCTACAACCATCGGGAATGCAGCGACCGAATCCAAGCTCACAGTCTGCTTGATCGAAGGTCGAGCCAGGCTCACAGTAAGCATGAGGCTCTGAAACTTGTTCTAAGGAAGCGCACTTTTTTGCATGGAGATCGAATATCCGATCTTTCTCTTGCTGCTTTAAGGTGAGCTCTGTTTCCTCGTTTTTTAACTCTTCAGACTGATCAAAACGAGTGTCTTTTCCTTTAGTGCTGCATGCGGAAAAGACTACAAATAAAGTCACGATAAAAATAGATCTAATCATATGACTCTATCCATCCATAAAAATGAAGATATACCCTTTCATCATAGCATATTGTTAAAGACAATGCCTAGAGTTGAAGCAAAACAAATCGTTCCAGGCAAACAGCTAAAATTGTGGAGAATAAAGCCAAAAATCATTGAGTTTGCCATCTACCGCAAGACTATCCTCACCATGTCCACCAAAAAGCCATAGATAGCGGTTATCAAACCAGCTTAGCGGTTCTGAGCGATTACTTGGAACGTTAGATGCAGCTGAGACACCTTGACTCCCCCAGCTGCCGGGTCCACCGTTTTTTGGACCCGCCATATATGTCCAGTCACTTCCGTCGAATTTCCAAAGATCGTTCACCTGAACTTCACTCGCACCGTCAAAAAAGCGGCCGCCAAACAGCCAAAAGTTGCCGCCACTATCGACCCAGGCTTTTGCGCCGGCTTTATTTCCAGGGACATTTGAGGAGGTTGTCACACCTTTTACACCGTAGTCTGCGGCCTGATCTCCGGTCTTCGCCCCTGATACCCAGGTCCAATCCGTCCCATCAAACTTCCATAAATCATTAAGATACTTAAGATCACCATTTTCATCTCTTCCGATGCCCCCAAAAAGCCATAAATTATCGGAAGCATCGATCCAGTAACTAAAGCTTCTTCGGGCTCCGGGGGTATTTGTAGAAGCAGTGACAGTGAGCAACCCATAATCACCGCTTGCGTCAATTGTTTTTGCCCCTTTGACCCAAGTCCATTCACCTGATTCGAATTTCCAAAGATCATTAATCTCGCCGACTGATGATCCATCATCAATTGCTTCTCCACCAAATATCCATACCACGCCGGTCGAAGTAACCCACATGCCACTCCCCGTCCGTGCCCCTGGAATATTGTTCGCATCGGCGCTTCCTCTTGTACCGTAAATCGGGGTACCGTCAGATGCCTTAGCACCACTTTCAAAGCTCCAGTTACTGCCATTATATTTCCACAAATCATTGCTACGGCCAGAGACGCCTTCCGTATGAAAACTCATGCCCGAAAAAAGCCAAACGTCAGAACCACTTTTTGCACTAGCCATCCCGTGCCATGCTGGAGGAATATTAGATGCATGAGGCACCCCTGTTGTTCCATACACACCGATTGCATTACGCGTTCTCTCACCAGCAATCCAGGTCCAATCGCTACCATCAAATCGCCAAACGCCGTTGAGGCTTCCTAAGTTACCTAGATCATCAAATCCGGATCCACCAAAAAGAAAGAGTTCACCATTACTTACCCAGGTTGCTGCATCACTTAGACCGCCAGGTTTATTTGAGCTTTGCGGCGTACCTTTGCTACCATTATCGCCCTGTTCATCAGCTAGGTTCGATCCTTTTATCCAAACCCATTGGTCTGCTATCCACCTTGTTTCCCAAGTGAAACTTGCCGGTGTAAGATCAACATTTCCTGCACTGTCAGTGGCTCGCACTTCAAAGGTATGACTTCCGGGTTCAACATTGGAAAGATCATAAGAGGCCGTAATCGCTCCCCAAGCGCCGCCATCAAGCCTTCCCTCAAACGTACAAGGTACATCGTCACAACTGACCGCAAAGCTAGGTGTATCATCGCTAGTCGGATCGGTCGGTGTCGTATCAAAAGTCGTTTCCGGCTCCGTCGAATCGACTTCAAACGTATAGCTTGCAAAGCTTGTCTCAACGTTACCTGCTGCATCGGTCGCTCTCACTTCAAGGGTACGATTGCCATCAGCCAAGGTAGCTAAAGTCACGCTGCTCACGCCACCAGCGAGTGTCTGCCAACTGCCCGCGTCAATGCGATATTCATAGGTACATGGAAGATCGTCACAGTTGAAGACAAAATCGGGAGTATTATCAGACGTGGGATCTGGAGGATTTGAATCAATCGAAGAGTTCGGCAACGTAATATCGACCTCCCAGGTATAAGAAGCGGGCGTCCCATCAACATTGCCGGCTTGATCGATGGCTCTGACTTGAAAGGTATGGTTACCTTCTGCTAGCGATCCTAAAACTAGCGGAGAAGTGGCAAGGTTCCATCCCCCTGCATCAATTTGGTACTCAAAAGTACAGGGCTCATCATCGCAGCTGAAAGAAAAACTCGGTGTTTGGTTATTGTCAGGATCATTCGGCTGTACGGTGATGGTAGTGTCTGGATCGGTAGTATCAATCGTCCATGAATAGGTCGAAGCAGGGCTTTCTTGATTGCCAAGAGTGTCACTGGCACGAACTTCAAAGGTATGACTTCCATCGGCGATTGAACTTAAGCTTAGAGGAGAAGTCGCAGATGTCCAAGAACCATCATCTAATCTGTATTCATAGGTACAGGGGCTGTCGTTGCAACTAAACTCAAATGAAGCGCTACTACTTGCAGACAAACTCGCAGGTTGATTAGTTATGGTCGATTCTGGGGCTGTCGCGTCGATCGTCCAAGCATAACTAACAGTAGTCATCTGTTCATTTCCAGCAGCATCTATCGCTTTGGCTTCGTAGGTGTGACTCCCATCTGAAAGAGAAGCAAGTTGGTGTTCGCTATCAACAAGTATCCAAGCACCACCATCAACTCGGACCTTATAGGTACAAGGTTCATCATCACAACTTAAGACAAAATCAGGAGTGCGGATGGTGGAAGGATCGCTCGGTGTTGTTTCAATACTTGCAGCCGGATCTGTCGTATCGATCTCGACGCTGTGATTTTTGATTATGTAATTGTCAGCAATCAGCTGAGCAGTCGCCGTCTCATCTTCTCCATTTGAATTTATCAAGCTTCTATCTTTGAAGTCGATCTGAGTTTGCGCTAATTCAATGGCAAGCAAGGAGATATTATCACCTGCTTGTACGGTATAAGAGAAAGTAAGGATGTTTTCATCTTTCTGATTTTTAAAGGTAGCAAAGCGATCCGTACTTCCTGTTTCGAGCAGAAAACTAGGTATCTCAGAGCCTTCGGAAATAGTTAATAACTTATTAAAAAGGACATCGATTTCAATTTCGACGCCTTCTTTGTAGGAACCATTAGCGAGGCTAAGTTTCATCGTTGAAATTTTGGCAGCACTGGTGTTGATTGCAAAAGAAAGGGCCTGATTTTCAGCGTCGGTTTTATTTCCTGCTTCGTCAACAGTATAAAGACAAGCATAGTAACTACCGTTATCAAGTTCCTCGATTTCGTAGCTTGTTTCAGTCAATCCGATATATGATTGTTCCACAAGCTCACACTCTTGATCTCTAGCAATTGCAAGTTCATAGGTGACGGCATCATCTACCGAGCTCCAAGAAATAAGCGGAGCGTTATCGTCTGAAGGGCTCGGAATATCTTCAATAGTCGCTGCCCCAGGAGGAGATAAATCAATTGTCACTTTGTAAGGGCTATTTTTCGCATATCTATTTTTGGCTCCATTTATTATGGCTTGGACACAAATGAAGTACTCACCCTCTTCTAAAGGTCCAAAGTTTCTACTCTGCTTCTTATAATCGGCTTCAGTATCGATGGCGGTTAAGTTACAACTCTCAGTTAAACTTAACATGACGTCATAGTCTCTGAGGTCTTTCGGCACTGTCCAAGAAGCGGTAAAAGTGTTTGAGTTGACGAATGCTCCCGGTTCTATGATGACAAAATCTTCACTCGTCGCCAGTGAACTATCATTTGTCGAATCGACATTACTTCGTGAAGCTTGTGGAGCACGACCTATTGCAGGCACTAACTCTGGATCGGATTCACTACTAGCCCCTTCCTCGCCACTTGGCTGGCAAGCAAAGCTAATCAGTTGGCTAAAGATGAGGATCCAAAGTTTTTTCATAGATCCGACCTAAGAGGTTTACGATACATTCCTCTATAATCATTAGGTTCGTCTTATTTTTTTCTTTCTTTAGAAAAACTTATCTGCCTTTTTTGTGTCCCGAACCCTTCCGCTTTGAAAACATTTGTAAGATTTTCAATCCCTAGAATTAGACCACCAAGTTTACTTTAAACCCCTAATTTTTATGGCTTATTTTTTAATGCTTAGGCGTTCGATAAATTTGTCGAAGACGAATGTGACGTGAATTGGGGTAAACATGAGCTGTAAACTTTTGAAAATCTACCAAGCAATCGCTGTGTTATGGTTCGCGACTTTACCGGCTTGTTCCGATTCACTCGATCCCACGTCCGACACCAGCAGCTCAGATGAAAATGCAGAAAACCTACTTTTCTATGAGGAAATTATTTAACAAAAAC
>CAZBDM010000218.1:0-6951 GCA_964490675.1 uncultured Oligoflexales bacterium | reverse complement strand
ACCTTACGAGCCGCTAAGCTCCTAGCATCATTAAAGGTTGTTCGAGAAATCAACCTTTTTGGCGACCCCCGACAGATCGAAGAAATCTTTGCGACCCAAAATATTTCTGCACAAGACTTCGAAAATGTTGACTTAAAAATTCACAATAATGGAGATATCAAACTCAAAGAATCTTGTAAAAATTTCCTAAATACAATCTTTCAGAACAAGAAAAAGAACATTGCCGAAGAAAAGCTTAACGATTTAAGTTCTGATCCTCTCTATCAGGCTGCCCATTACGCAGCCTTGGGCAAATGCGATGCTGTCGTTGCTGGAGCAGCACACGCCACCTCAGATGTGATCCGAGCTGCCCTAACGGCAATAGGCACTGCTGAAGGCATCAAAACCATCAGCGGCTCCTTTGTCATGGGTCGCGAGCGACCTGAGGCTGACCCGGAAGTTTATCTTTACGCCGATTGCGGTGTGGTTATCGATCCTTCGGTGGAACAACTCGTTGATATTGCTTATGCATCTGTTCAAACATGGCGATCTCTTCTCAGTGACTTTGGAGATCCCAAGCTTGCCTTTCTTTCTTTTTCTACAAAAAACTCGGCAACACATCCTCATCAACAAAAAGTAGCTGAAGCTGCTGCTCTTTTTAAAGAACGTCACCCAGATATTATTTCTGAGGGTGAGTTGCAGTTTGACGCTGCTTACGATGCAAACATCTCTAAAAGCAAAGCACCTGAAAGCTCGCTCGCCGGCGACGCAAATATTTTCATTTTCCCAGATTTAGATGCGGGCAACATTGCTTACAAGATCACCCAACGCCTCGCTGGTTTCAATGCCTTCGGGCCAGTATTGCAAGGTCTTAAAAAGCCCTACAACGATCTGTCGAGAGGGGCTAGTGATTTTGATATCGCCGGCGCGGCAATCATTTCAATTTTGCAATCGCGACTGAGCTAAAAACATCTCATAGGAAAAAATATGACAAGATTGATTGCCTTCCAAGGGGTTCGAGGAGCCTACAGTGAACAAGCTGTCGTTAAGTTCTTCAAGACACGCTTTAAAGACCAACCCTATAAAGACTTCGAAGATGTCTTTAAAGCGGTCCTCAATGGTAAAGCTGATTTTGGCGTCATCCCCATCGAAAACTCACTGACCGGCAGTATTCACCAAAACTATGATTTACTTCTTAAATATAAAGTTTGGATTACTGGAGAGATCAAGCTTCGGGTATCTCACAACCTTCTCGCACCACATGGCACAAAAATTTCTGACATTAGGCAGGTCTACTCACACCCACAAGCTCTTATGCAATGTGATGGATTTTTGAAGACCATAAAAAAAGCGACGTCTGTTCCTTATTTTGATACAGCGGGATCGGCCCATTTTGTTGCGGATCAAAATGATAAAAGTCTTGCTTCAATCGCTAGTGCACAAGCGGCGAAAGAATACGACCTAAAAGTCGTTCGTGCAAACATTGAAGATAACGAGCAAAACTTCACCCGTTTTATCGTCATTACTTCTTCTCCTAAGAAAAAGTTAAAGGCGCCGTCAAAAAGCAGATTCAAGACTTCCGTGTTGTTTGCTTTAAAAAAGAATATCCCGGGCGGTCTTTTCAAAGCCCTGACCGTTTTTGCCATCCGGGATATCGACCTATTAAAGATCGAATCGCGTCCTATTCCTGGCAAACCTTGGCAGTATATTTTTTATCTTGATTTTGAAGGCGAATCACATACAGAAGCTGCAAAAAGGGCGATCTCCCACCTTGAAGAGATCACCGAGTTTGTCAAAGTGCTGGGAAGTTTTCGATGTGCTGAGAAGTAATGCATCGCCTTACCATTCTACTCCGACGGCAGCATCATAAACTTCGAAGGTTCCTATACCATGTCCACGACACTCAGTTGCCATGGCTGCTCTCAATCGATAAAAGAGCATCGTGTGTGGAATGTCGCCCTTGATACCAAAGAGCTTTTGTTATCAGTAGATATCGAGGCTCCCTTGATTAAACCTTCCTTAAGACTTTTTAAAGGTTATTTTAAACCCCATCTTGAAAGCTCAAAAAATTCAGGATGTTTACTTGAATCCTATTGAATGATTGGCGTCATTGCATTACTTACAAAAGCGAATAACATTCTCGCTTGGGTAAAAAGAAAAAGTGAACAACAAAGTATGCTACATATTTGTCACACTCTTGATGAATTTGTCGGCTGTATCTCTGGCCATAGCTGACCAGTGTGAACAACATGCAGTTATCAGTGACTACGACAAACACGCCAAAAGTTATCACACTTCCAATAGCAATGTTGGACTGGATGAACCTTTTCTTACTTCCTTTCTCATCGGCTTGCAGCCAAATTCTTTGGTTATGGACGCCGGCGGAGGAGCAGGGAGACTCTTCCCTCTTATCGACAGCCTTGGTCATCGCTCACTCCTCATAGATTTGTCTTTTGGCCTTCTCAGCATTGCTAGAGAAACACAAAAAGATAACCTCATCGTGAAAATGGATCTCGAACATATTGCATTAGATGACAATACTGTCGACGCAGTGGTCGCAGCATATGCTCTTGTTCATATGGACGACGAACTGATTGAAAGGATCATTTCTGAATTATCGAGAACGGCTAAGCCAGGCGCGAAGTTTTTTTTCGCATTTCAAATGGGTGATGGTTTCAGCGATCATCGTGATGCGTTAAATGCACTCCAAACATTCAACTTGATGAGTGTCAATCGCATCGATGACATTTTAAATCGCCTTGGCTTTGCGCATATTAAGTTTGAAACGCGTTCACCTGGTCCCTCCGAAAGACCCTTTCCAAAACTATATGTCACAGCAACAAAAAAGAACGAAAATTGAAAAAATAGATCACAGAGTTTCTCGTCCAGCTGTAAAATATGAAGTTTTCTGCGTTGCATCAAATATAAAGATAATATAAAGACTCCTTATAAATATGAGAAACAACTGTTAGGGAGAAAGCTATGAGGCTTTTAAAATCGCATTGGCTGGCTTTTGGCTTATCAGCTATGACACTTTTGGCAACGGAAAGTCATCTACTGGCTCAAAAGAGTCTAAGTGTTACCGGAGAGGTTACAGGTTTTGAAGATATTAGTGCGGCAACCCTCTGTAATGATCTGATTTACATCGGCGCTGATGAAGGTACAGGAGAAACAGGAGAGGATCAAGTCGTCCAAATCCTCAAACTCGACGGCGATCAACTTACCGTGATCGATCAAAAACTTTTAAGCCGCTCGGCCCTTGAAATGGACATTGAAGCGATCGCTTGTGGGGAAGATGCTGTTTATATCGCAGGTTCCCATTCAGCAAAAAGACCGCGCATCAAAAGTAAAAAACCTTATGAGAAAAACCGTAAGGCCTTCAAACAAGATTCCATTGAAGTAGAAAAAACTCGCAATCAAGTGGTTAAACTTGCATTTGATGACTCCGTTGAAAGTATTAGCTTAGAAAATTTGTTAAAAAAAGACGAAGTCCTCTCCGCTTGGATGGGTATTGCCAGCAAAGAAAACGGTATCGATATTGAGGGACTGGCTTACTCTGATCGTGCTCTTTATGCTGGCTTTCGTGGACCAGTCTTCCGTGGTAATTATGTCCCTGTTCTGAAGTTTTCTTTTGCAAAAAAACCAGAGAAAAAACCTTACGAAATTCTTTATGTCAAACTAGGGGGCTTTGGAGTAAGAGACCTCGTTAAAGTCGTTGATGGCTTTCTCATCCTTGCGGGACCAGTAGGCGATGCGGTTCACCCTTACAAAATCTATCATTGGAACGGTAAAGACCAAGTGCCTGGTTCTGACCAAACAGAAAGTGGAGAGCTTAAAGAGCTCGGTGAAATTGCTCTCAAGCCTCATCTTAAGCCAGAAGGACTTGCTGTCTTGAAAGAGTTGCCTGATCGCTATGAAGTATTGATTGCTTGTGACGGAGCCAGCGATCAAAAAGAAATTTTCTCTCTTTGGGAATTGAATAAGTAAAAAAACTATTGTTGATGTAGAGTTCCTAGTTCGATTGTTTCTGGGGCTCCTCCGCCAAATTGAATATCAAGCTTGTGAGGAGCCTCGGCATTTTCTATAGAAAAGTTAAAGGCAAACGTCGAACCACAAAGGTTTTCTAATGGCTCTCCTTTTTGTTTGGTTACCTCAGATACAGTCTCTTCAGGAAACCGCGCACAGTTAACCTGATAACTATCATCCTGTCCATTAACTTGAACGAGTATGAATCCTGAAAATTGCCTAAAAAAACTGTCCTCAGTGACAAAAGCTTTGTAGTAAATCTTTGCTTCTTCGATGGGAATTTGCCAACCATCATTGAGACAAGATTTAAACGTCCCAGACTGCACGTCTTTATAAATATGACCGGATTGCAGTTTGATCTGACAGTGAGCCTGTGCTTGCGAAGAACTTTCGAAGCTTAAAAGCTTAGCTTCAAGAAATGACATGATCCCCTGGTAACTACGCACACTTCCGATCTGATCTTCTACAGTCTTTTGCGGCCCTTCACTCGTCGTAGTTTGTGAGGGCTGATCACCGCTTTCAAGATCGCTCTCGTCTGAACCTGAGACGACCTGCTGCGATTTCTTGCTGGTCTTATTTTCCTCTGAAGGCTCGGAGCCACAGGAATAGATAAATATTAAAGATGTAAAAAAGAAAAAACGCATGGGTCCCTCTATGTCTATGACCCTTATCGGCTTTTAGAAGAGCATTCTTCGACATTTATGATTTCTTTGCTCTTTTTAGGAGTTTCTAAGGATTTTTTGCTCTTCCGTCCAATGCAAACACACCCTCGCCTCTACTTCTCATGCCATGCTTGTAGCTACTTTTGTTTCTACAAAAGCTCTCATCATATTTTTAGCCTAAAAGGGTTTTTAGGAACGTTTAACCCATGAAAATACAAACGATTAGGTTAATCAGTTAAAATTTGACCAAAATATTCCGATCAATTGCTATCGAAGTTCACACACAATTGAATCTTAGGGGAAAGTAATGTTTAGGGTCACGATTTTTCTTGCTTTATTATCTTTATTTTCATGTACATCGGGAGATAACGGTGACTCAGACGTAAGTGCTACAGTACAGGTAGTGCAGATGCATTTAGCAGTGCTTTAAGTGGGTTATCAAGCGAAGAAATTGCTAAAGAAACCGACTGCTCTTACTATCAAAAAGCATCAAATTCAAGCGACGATAAATTGATCTGCAATTACTATGACGGTGACAATACTCGCTTAAGTGGCTGCACCGTCAAGGGCCAGGAATCTAAAGGTAATGGACCGACTTACTGGAAGTTTGAATGTTCAGGAGATGGTAAGCACGAACCTTTAGAATGTAATATTCAGGTTGGTTCCGGCATCGGCAATCCTGGTGACGAAAATATCGAAGACGACCCTGAGCTTAAGGGCTACGACTTACGCGCCTTTGGATTCTGCAAAGACGCGATGTAAGCAAAAAGAAGAAATCCACCGGCGCCCTTGAGCCGGTGGACTACGAGGATCGTCTAATCAGATCCGTAAAAAGATCATGACCTTTCAACGGCTCCGAAATCGATGTAAAAACTTTCGCTTAACATTGTGTCTGTTCTTGGTAGTGGTTTATTAAATCTTATTGAGAGAAGACCTACAGCTGTGTGTAGTGCCCATGATATTCCATCGAATGTTTTATTGTAGAGATAGATCGTGCTGTAATAAACTAGCGGTAGAGCGATCATCGCTGCTACAAGCCCCTCTTGAGTGAAATATCCCGATTTTAAAAGAGCAAAAGTCAAAGACGCCAAGGCAAAAATAAGCCCAACACTGTAAAGAAATAATTGCGTAATAAACTTAATCAAGGGACGATCTCCTTTGAGAACAAATCGCTCATTTTGTTAACATTAAAAGGATTCGGAGCTGTCTTCGCCTCCTCAAATATTTTTTTTAACCTTCTGTTATAACCCAATTATTAAGCATGTAATTTTGAAATCTCTGGCCTGCATGATTGGTCTTCACTTGGAGAGCAGTAAGATTTCATGAAGAAAGATGATTAGAGAAAGAGCTAACGTAGATGCCCTGAGGCCCAAGGGAGCTTGGGCGATTAGACTAAAGATTCCAGTGATCAGCGTCAGTCTGAAAGCTCCCCACTCAACGAAAAACCAGCTCCCATCAGACAAATGACTGACTACGAGAGCTCTGAAAGGTAAAATGGCTAAAATCACGACAATGCTTCCAATGACATAATTTAACTTTACCGGGCAAACTCTATTGGTGAAATAGAGTACGGCACAAGCTTGTAAAAAAGCGCCTCCAGAAAGAACATGCCAATACCAAGCAATACTTGAAAAATGGCCTGGATAAAAAAGCCCAGCTAAGATCAGCCACTCGGCTGCATGTAAGAACATAAAGCCTTTCAGATAATTCTTTTTCTGTTGTTTAATGGCAAAAAGTAAAAGAATAAGTTGCAGCAGCCAAATTACCAGATGAAAAGAAGTATTGCTCACATAAAAATTCTGCAGGACTCCTCGATAAATATCGTATGTGAACATAACAAGATCTGAGGGGCTGTATAAGTTTATCAACTGATCGCCTTCTGCAAAGCGATGCGTAGCTTTTCGTCGAAAAGCTTGCCTGTCATGGCAGCCATATTTTCTTGCATGTGAGCGACTTTAGAGGTAGCCGGAATAGCAACGGTGATTGCGGGATGAGAAATCACCCATTTTAAAAAAAGCTCCGCCCATGTTTTCACACCTGCTTCCAGTGCAGCTGCAGGAAGTTTTTTATTTTTATATGAATCCATAAGATAACCGCCATCGTAAGGACGGTTAGCAATCACAGCTATACCTCGATCGCGAGCCACCTTTAAAAGACGATCTTCCGCCTCTCTATTGGTGATATTGTAAGTCAACTGGACGAAATCAAGCGGCTGCTTTTTCATAATGTCTTCTAGCCCGGATTTCTCATAAAAAAACACCTGCAATCCAATCAAACCTTTGAG
>CAZBDM010000217.1:5646-6959 GCA_964490675.1 uncultured Oligoflexales bacterium | reverse complement strand
AGTGTATATTGGCAAAGAACGTCGCGGAGACCTTGAACACTATGTCGCTAGAGAGCTCTTCGGGAGTGACGTTCACATAGCGACTTTAGATCAAATCAAAGACGGCCCGAAAGACCTTGGCCGTCAAAAAGACAATTGGCAACCGGTGACCCTCTCTTACGTCTCCGGACAGGGAAAGTTTGAAGCAGTATTGCCGGCATGCCGGGTCTTTAACTTCCAATCAACAACGAGCATTGAGTCGATGACTTCAGAAATAGCTAAGATTTTGCATGACAGAGAACGTCCCTCACAACCACTTAAAGTGGTGTGTTATGAAGGTCTTGATAAAGGTGCCTGCTGCATAATTTAAAACCCTGTTGGGACTTTTCTTGCTGCCAATCGTCGACCATTTCAAACCATCTATTGAGAAGTGCCTCTGAGTTTTGACTAAGAAAAGACTCAGGGTGAAACTGCAGCCCAACCGCCGGCGCTTCACCATTTTTTAGTCTTTCAATAGCCTGAATTTCACCAATTTCAGAGCGCGCTGATACACGCCAAGGCAACCTAGCTTGTCCCTTACATGTCAGCGAATGATAAGATGCCATCACGAGTTCATCTTCGCTACCGCGAAAAATTCCACTTTTTTCATTTATACTTAATAAACGACTTAAGCCGTGCAGCGGTTTTTGGGAACAAGAGATTTCAAATCCGGCAACATGCCCTAAGATTTGATGTCCTAAACAAATTCCCAAAATAGGTGTCTTACCTAGTTCTCTAACGACAAGCTTTACTGTTTGGGGGACGTCTTTTGGAGCATTGGGACCGGGTGACAACACAAGACAGCAATCACTGTAATCGTAAGAAAGGAGGTTTTTATCGTCTGAAAAAAGACAGATAAGTTCCTTGCAATCTCGGTGTTTAGACAGCCAATCTATGACATTCGAGCTAAAACTGTCATAATGATCTAAGAAATAAACCTTCATATTGGTGACATAGCTAAAAACAATGTACTCAGCAAGCGCGACTTTTCTTTTTTGCTTAAGCCTTAATATTTTTAGATAAATTACTGAGGAGTCAATCAAATGGGTGGTTTTCCGAAGATTCTCTTAGCTCTTGTGGCAGGGTTATCCCTACCACAGCTAGCTTTTGCTGATTTAGAGAATAGAACTATCGATAGATACTTTGATTGGTTGAACCAGGCCAATAAAGGACACTATGGTGAGTCTGCAGCTTCGCATGGCTCCTTCGGACTTTCTTTATTTGCTGGTGCGTCGGTTCATCCTATCTCTGAGGAAGACCAACAAGTGGTCAGCGATCAATTCGAAAGAGAAAGC
>CAZBDM010000217.1:769-5636 GCA_964490675.1 uncultured Oligoflexales bacterium | reverse complement strand
TTGCGAATCAGGAACGGTCGATAATTGGATGTCGACATCAAAGGTTTCACTCTGCCCTTTGATGTCGGCATCCAATTATCGACCGTTCCTGATTCGCAAATCACTCAAGTCAGCAGTTATCTTCAGTGGACAATATTTGAAGCGCTCGCTCTTCCTGCTATTGCTTTAAGAGGCGGCTATAATAAACTTTTTGGCCTCAAATCAAGCGAAGCGTCTAGCATTAGCGGTGATGCTCTTGTGAGTTGGGGGATCCGGTTTTTTACAGCCTTTGCTGGTTATGGGTTTTCTCGCAATGAACATCAACTACAGGTCGATTCTAATGAAGGTGAAGTGTATGGATTGGTAGCGCTGCAAGAATCATTGACTGAGAAGCATGAAAGCTTGAGCAATCACAGACTTTACGGCTTTCAGATTAGAGTCGTGCCGGCACTCTTATCAGTAGCCTTTGAATGGTCTCAAGCTTCAACAGGCGAAGAAACTCTTATGGGTAAGCTCGGACTTCAAATTTAAAATCAACTGAACAAGGGTCGCAAAATGAAACAAACATTATTTATTTTTGTTTTGGCGCTTTCAGCATGTGTCAGTGTGAACGAAGAAAAGTTTGCTGATATTGACATGAAAAAGGCTAGCTACGAGGCAAAATATGCTGCCCCATCTTTTATGAACTGTATTAAATCACTTGCGGCAGCAGAGAAGTTTAAGCAGCAAAGCGCCTGGCTTCTTTCCCCTCTTCATGAAACGGTCACGATTGCTGACAAAACGGTAAGCTGGGGTGAGGTCTTTGCGGCGCTTGATAAGTCCCAGTACTTTCAAACGAAAGCTCAAAAAGGCACTGAAGTGGCGCAAGCAAGACTGAAAGACCCGGTCCATTTTTTTATGGCTCAAACATATGAAAAGAGTTTTTTGAAATTTACTGAAGCCTACGAGCAGCGATTTAGCGATATTTATGAGAAGAGTCACTCCATCAGTGAATCAGCGTTAGGATCTGTCGTCGTATGGAAAGAGGACAAAGATGGCACAAAGTGGCCTTACGCTTTTCTGACCGCTAGAATTGAAAATTCTTCCTTGCAGTTTTATTTACTTTCATCCTTGAAACCTTATAAAAGCGCAAAAACATCTGTGTTTGTCGCGAAACAGACAGATCTTCCCAGTCAAAAGCAAACTTTTTTTATCAGCTTTCCTAAAGCAAAGTTAACTGTAGCTCTTTCCTTTCATAATCAAAAACTTAAACTTCTAGGATCACAGATCCATAGTCAGTCAAATCAAGACGGAGATATTGATTTATCAAACAATGGAAATCTGCAAGAACTAGTCAGACAATTTGATGCCCAGCTAATCACAATCACAGACAAAGAAGTTGAGGACCTCAACCCGAAAGCTAGCTCAGTCATGCAAGCTGAACTCAGTAAAATGATCCACCGCATACCAAGTTCATTAAGATCACAAATGAACGTCATTTCAAACCTCAATGCTTATCAAATTAGCGCTATAAAGAAAAATCTCAAACCTGAAGCTTCAACCAACGCGACGATTAAACAGTGGTATTACTCTGACTTACAGAGAGCTTATTTATCCTCTCTTAGTAATTGCCAAGAGGTTGCGGAACTTGACTCACTGACTAAAAAGACAAAAACGAAAGTAGAAAACCAAACGTTCGCAACAGAAATCGAAGAGAGAAACTAACGATTTTTAAAAATCGTTTGCTTTTTCTCACCGAACATCTTAGCCATGAGCCACTCTAAAATTCGACAAATCCAACAGAAGAATGCGCCGCAGGCAAAGAAAAAAGGAGAGTCAGCAAAACGCCTTAGATCAGGGCGTCGAGGCGATTGCGACGCAGATAGTACATATACTACAGCAAGGAGCAATCGACGAAGACAACGCAGAGATGAGGCGTTTTGCACGCTTGACTAAAAAGCTTCAAGCGTTTGAAAAATCTTTGCCTCGCTCTTATCAAGATCAACCTTAGCCTGTGCTGTTTTTATAAGTTCTTGCTTTTCTTTAAGATGGTCAAGCTCTCTAATAAGAGATTCACCGCTCAGTTCTTTCTCTCTCAATACAATCGCCCAATTGTTTTTTGCAAAGCTTTCAGCATTGACCACCTGATCTCCCCGGCTGCCTTCTTCAAGGGGGATGAGGAGCATGGGTTTTTTAAGGGCGAGAAACTCAAAAATTGAATTCGCTCCCGCTCTCGCAATACACATGTGGGAAGCAGCCATAAGGTCTTTTAGTTCTTCACTTACAAACTCGAAACCTTTGTAATTTTTATGTTCGATACTTACTGATTTTCCCTTACCGGTTAAGTGGATGATACGGAAATGACTGAGAAGTGAATTTTGACAACTGACAATCGCTTCATTAATCTTAAGTGAACCTTGGCTCCCCCCCATGACTAAAACAACTGGTACTTCATCACTTTCATCAAAACCACACATTTTTAATCCACGACTTCTATCGCCACTGAAGAGTTCTTGTCTAATAGCTGTGCCGACATATTGTGACTTGTCCTTAGGAAGATATTTTGCTGTATCGGGAAAGGAAAACATAACCTTACGGGCGAACTTTAATATGATACGATTAGCTAATCCTGGTGTGACATCACTCTCATGAGAAACAACTGGAATACCGAGCAACCATGCTGCTACAGCAACGGGAACACTAACAAAACCGCCTTTACTAAAAACCAGCTGAGGTCTAAGACGCACAAGGATGATAAAACACTGCAAGGTACCGATTATCACTTTGAAAATGTCGAAAAAATTCTGTAGCGAAAAATAGCGTCGTAATTTCCCAGTCGAAATGACATGAAAAGGAATATCGGTCGGCTCAATTAGATCTTTTTCTATACCTTTAGAACCGATGTAATGAAGCATCCAGCCTCTTTTTTTCATCTCTGGAATCAAGGCAAGGTGGAGCATTACATGTCCGGCAGTCCCCCCGCCGGTGAGCACGACTTTTTTAGACATGATGACACGCAACCCAATGTGGATTCTGGCCGCTGCCTTTGTGGTCCAGCTGCGGCGCTTTCTGGCGGCAGAGGTCGCTTGCCTTTGGACAACGAGGGTGAAAGTAGCAACCAGAAGGGGGATTAATTGGACTCGGCACATCTCCAGCAAGGACTTGTCTTTTCTTCTTTTCGTGAAAATGAGGCGTTGGTATCGAAGAGATTAAAGCTTGCGTATAAGGGTGTTTGGGATGGGCGTAAAGCTGATCCGAATCAGTGTATTCGACGATG
The DNA here is from genome assembly GCA_964490675.1 of uncultured Oligoflexales bacterium. Lineage (GTDB taxonomy): Bacteria > Bdellovibrionota_B > Oligoflexia > Oligoflexales > JAWKNZ01 > CAZBDM01. The sequence goes on along the minus strand of CAZBDM010000217.1, from coordinate 2,401 downwards.
CGCCCAAGATACATCACGGCGACTTTGTCGCTGATATGCTCAATCACAGCAAGGTCGTGGCTGATAAATATATAAGTCAGATCAAACTTCTTTTTAAGGTCAACCAAAAGATTGAGGATCTGTGACTGAATCGAAACATCAAGGGCGCTGACAGGTTCATCGGCAACGATAAGCTTTGGGTTAAGTGCCAATGCACGTGCTATGCCGATGCGCTGTCTTTGTCCACCGGAAAACTCATGAGGATATCTTTCGCCACTTTCTCCCGGTAGACCAACGGTCTCGAGAAGCTCTGCGACACGAGCGGTGAGTTCTTTACCTTTGCAGATATTATGAATGACCATCGGTTCTGCAATAATGTCTTTAACGGTCATACGTGGATTTAAAGAAGAGTAAGGGTCTTGAAAAACGATCTGCAGATCTCTTCTTTTTTTCCTTAGCTCACCTTGCGAAAGCTGAGAAATATCTTGGCCTTCGAAAAAAATCCGGCCATCAGTCGGTTCGTGCAGTCTTAAAAGAGTACGTCCAAGTGTCGACTTTCCACAGCCAGACTCACCGACAAGCCCTAAAGTTTCACCTTTCTGGAGCTTAAAAGAAACACCATCAACCGCGTGCACTCGCGCCACTTCACGGCCAAAAAGACCGCCTTTAATTGGGAAGTATTTTTTTAATCCTTCAACTTCAAGAATTGTCTTTTGCAATACCAGTCTCCTTTCAGTGAGTCAGCTCAGCGTTTTGGCCACTCATAAAGCATGCTGAAAAATGGCCACTTGCAACTTCTTTTAAAGGAGGCTGAGCGTTTCGACATTTGTCTGTTGCCAGCGAGCAACGCGTGACAAATCGGCAACCTTCCGGAAGAGCTTTTAAGCTTGGAACTGCGCCAGAAATCGTAGGAAGCTTTTCAACCTTACGTCCGAGTTTGGGAATCGAATTCAAAAGTCCTTGCGTATAGGGATGTTGGGGATTTTCAAATATTCTTTTAACATCTGCTTTTTCGACAATTTTACCAGCATACATCACCATAACGTGATCACACACTTCCGCTACAACACCGAGATCGTGAGTGATCATGAGAATAGCCATGTCGAGTTCTCTTTGAAGCTCAGACATCAAATCAAGAATTTGCGCTTGTATGGTCACATCTAAGGCTGTCGTCGGTTCGTCTGCAATAAGAAGCTTGGGACGACAGGCAAGAGCGATCGCAATCATAATCCGCTGCCGCATTCCCCCTGATAGCTGATGGGGATACTCATCAAAACGTTTTTCAGGGGCCGGAATCTTGACAAGTTTCATCATCTCAATCGACTTTTCTCGCGCCTCTTTCTTAGAGATTCTCTGGTGAATATGGAACACTTCACTGATTTGATGGCCGATAGTAAATACGGGATTAAGGCTGGTCATTGGCTCTTGAAAGATCATACTGATGGCATTACCGCGAAGTCCTCGCATTTTACGGTCGCTGAGCGACAGGATGTCATGGCCTTCAAATACGACTTGGCCACCGGCAACCCGACCAGGAGGAGTTTGTATCAGTCTTAAAATCGATAGTGAAGTGACACTTTTTCCAGAACCAGACTCTCCCACAAGCCCCATTGTCTGGCCTTTTTTAATTACGAAACTTACATCATCCACGGC
>CAZBDM010000217.1:0-759 GCA_964490675.1 uncultured Oligoflexales bacterium | reverse complement strand
CCATGCTCTGCGTCGAAAGCGGTGACCAAATTCTTGACCTCTAGTAAGGGTTGATCGATCTTCATAGTCCTGTCTCTGTCAAGCTTCCCTAATCGTCTTGCGTCAGACTTGGGATCTGTTTCTCTAATGGATATAATTCATCTACTGCCACTAAAATATCTGTTCGTTCGCCAACCGCCAAGACGAAATCACAATTCAGTAATTTACGCAGAACTTTCAGATGATCCTCACGGGTTGGGTCGGCGACGACAACCTCAAGACTTTCCTTTGCACCATCCTGAAAACGCACAGGAAGGCAAGTCCACTGCCTGGCATGCTCAAAAGGCAGGGCTTCAAGAGCATCCTTAGCAATGTTAAGCGATCCAACGTAGTAAATGCGATCACACTTAAGAATCTGAGCAAGCAGATCGGCAAGATCACTTTCTGAAAAGATATTACACTCAATAAGCGCTTCAAATGGCGTGCACTCCCATGTTTCTACGTACCTTTCGATGACTTGGATGGTCGAGGGTGAGATTTCCCCTCTTTCAAGAAGGATATCGAGAATGTTTCTTATTTCAAACTGACTCACTGTTTTGCTTCCTGCTGATCTAGGGCAAACCAGACAATTTTAAAGCCATTTCGTACAGTCAATATGGCTTCTCGACGGTTTTTTGTCTGCATGCACCAAGTAAACTCCTCAGCATGCCAACTTAAAAAGAGATGCCTTTCAACAGTAACACAGAAATCTGGTTTATCTTTGCTGTTAATCTCATAAAC
>CAZBDM010000216.1:0-6988 GCA_964490675.1 uncultured Oligoflexales bacterium | reverse complement strand
CCGTCTTGAAGGACCATTGACTCATCTACGGCCTGCGATACTTCCTCGGCCCACATACCTTCGGTTTTGATGTCGGCCTCATTGAAGACGACACCTGTAGGTGCAAAAGGTCGGAAGAGCATCGATGCTGTTGATAAGTTTCTTGCCAAGTGACAACTCTGACAGATATTGCCTTCTTGGGGGATTTTTTTGGTTCCAAATGGCGCAATCACATCGTCAATTTTCTGTCCGCGGGTGTCGATTGTATCAAGACAGGTCGGGATAGGTTCGACTTCGTTACCTTTCGGACCGTCGGTTGCAGCCTTGAACACGTCACCAGCGATGGTAAAATGCATGAGTGCAGCACGGCCATAGTTATTACTCGGTGACAGGAAGGACTGCGGATTGCTCGCCAAAAATCCCACTGTAGCAAAAAAGGTTTGACGTGGGTCTTTGGAGTCACGACCCATTGTACAGGTTCCCCAAGTCCCTGGTTGAGGTGAACTGCAAGTTTGAAAATCGTTTGTATTATAGAGCGGCGCTGTATTCGAAGTCACATGTACGACGTTCGATAATAGCATATCTTTAAAAGATGTTGTCTCGAGTTCAGTTTTCACCTTCATATAGAATTCGTTTCTTAAATCCGCAACAATAGATTCTGTGAGGCCTTTACTTTCGTTGACTTTGATTTCAGTACCACCGGATAATTTTTGAGCGAAGTTTTTGAGACCGTATTCTACAAACAAGTCTTTATATCCACCGGTGTTTTCTAAGAGCGCTTTTTTGATGTCGTCGCGTTGTTTTTTTGTCACTGGTTCGTCTGGGTTACCGTATTTTTCGATCTCGTCAAGAGTCGGTTCCCTTCCAAGTGCGTCATTAGTGAAGCGACGGATAAACTTGCGGTAAGACACCGGGTTTTTACAAGCGAAATTAAAGATGATTCCGGCATCGCTTGCTTCTTCATTGCCATATTTTTTGTCCGCTTCAAAGGAAATTTCAGGAAGTTTATGGCGATACCAGGCTAACATTCTTTCACCTTCAGCCTGTTTGTCCTGGTTGTATGTGGTTGGCATAGGATCAGGCTGACTATCGCCTTTAAAGTCTCTCACCATATTGTAAATCGACTGATAGGTCTGTAAACGAAATTGATCGACCTCGATTTGTTTGATTGTCATGTCTTTTGGCTGCGGCCAAAAACTCGCATAAGGCTTAGCATCGCCGTGACAATCGTGACAGTTGTCCTGCATCCACGCAAGTGCCTCTGCGTCTGTGAAAGGGATAATTTTCGGCTTAGGTGGAGGAGCAGGTTTGTCTTCTTTTTTATCGGTTATCGATTTAATTACCGGTGCTTCGTCTTGAGGCTTTTCAGAAGATTCAGCGTCAGCACCGCCAGGAGACGGAGTTATCCCTGCCCTCGTATCAATATTGTTTTTTTGCTCGCCTTCACATCCCCCCAAGGCCAAAGCCATGGCGAAAAAGGCCCAAAGATAAAATGTCAAAATACGTGCCTCCGCAATTCCCATGAGGTATGATCGGAATTGCTAGCTGTAATCTTTATGATATTTAGCTTTTTTTGATTTTTTTTATATTTCCGACAAGTTAGCCTGTGATTTTTTCGGAATTTTTCGGAATTTTTCGGAATTTTTCGGAAGATAGTCGCGCAAAAGAGCTTAACAGGCCTGATAATTTGCCAACATAAAGAAGTTTTTGTTGATGGAATTCTGCTGGCCGTGATAGATCGACCATGAGGAATAGGAAACATTGCAGGAGTTTTAGATGCGAGTACTTCTAGCCACGACTATAGTTTTGTTAACACTTCTCACCTCATGTGGTTACGAAACTGACACTCATTCAAGTCAAGCTCAATCGATTTCTCTGATGGCTTCGCCAGGAGTCATCGTTGTTGAAACTTTTGTCCTCTCAAAAGGCACGACCTACCAAGAGAGGCAATTTGATTCAGAACTTTTCTTTATTAAAAAAATTGTCACTTCCAGCATTGCCCCTGCATCGCCAGTCAGATTACGGACAATAATAAAAGCAATTCCTGTTAATATTTTTATCGATCTACTTGAAGCACATGGAGTCGCTAAGGAAGACATCGATGAAATCACTGAAAAAGCAGCAAGTCCAAGCTATAACACTTTTAGTAAAAAAGTATCCGACTCCTTGAGATCAGCCTTGACCGAAGCCTACCATGACAAGCATGGATTTTGTTTCGTAATCAATGCTTTCGGCGAAGTCGATAAACGCGTGTACCTAAAGTAAAAACCTTCAATTCTTTTCTAAACCCAAAAGTTCAAACAAACCAAAACCCCAGTTTTTTCTTAACCTTAACCAAATTACTTCCGAACAAGATGAAGAAGTAATGTGGTTAGATTTATGTTGTATGAAAACCTAAATTTTCGTTTTCTACGGGCTCTGCTTAGAACGCTTGCGGTGTCTATCGGTTTGTTATTCTCCTCACTGTTTTTCGTAAGTCCTTCTTACTGCCAGGAGAGACCGACTTTTTTTATCAATTCAGAAGGCGGATACACAACCTACAAATCAAAACTCGTCGACAGTAACGATACAAGCGTCTCAGTCAAATATGCTTTTGGTGTCCATGCTGGCCGAGAAAACAACCTTGGTGTACTGATAAAAACTGAAACAAACACAACAAGTTTTGCCCTTAACGAAAGTAAAATAGCTTCAAGTATCCAAGATTCGATAGTTAGATATTATTGGGGCCCCGTTTACATTGGTGGAATCGTCAATCAAATGCAAACCACCGTTAGCACAGCAGATAACGACAGCTATATCGACGCACTAACACTCGGTTATGGAGTCAATGCAGGGATGATTTTTCAAGTCGGTAAAGGCAATGGCATCTTCCTTGATGTTTCATCGGTATCGACCAATACAGTTAAAGAGATCAATCAAGCGGATTTAACCGTTGGTCCTAGAACAGATATCAAAATTGGTGGTGTCATTCGTATCACCAGAAAGACCTTTAAAGGTTTAATTGGCTATAGCCAAAGAACCCTTTCTTATAGTTTAGATGGAACAAGTTACGCGGAAGCAATCTCTAGTACTTGGTTGGGAATCAGTGCTGACTTTTACTTTTAGCTATTGTTGAAGGATAGGATTAATGATCAGCAGCCACATGAAAATTTTCTTACTGATATTTGTTTACGTCGTCAGTCATGGCTATCAGTTTCCTAAAAAAGAACCTGTCGCTCTCAAGGTAGATGAGGATGTTCTGCTTCTGCGAAAACTTTCACGCGGCATAACAAAGGTCGCTTCTCATGCACAGAAAGCTCTTGTTTTTATCTCCGTTTCGAAAACTGTTAAAGATCTTTCGTACGGAACCATTGATCCTTTCGAGTTCTTTCATAACCCTAACATTGAAGATCCGAAACGAAAGCCCCCTCAAAGAGAAGGTCTCGGATCTGGATTCATTGTCGATTTAGACATGGGATACGTTTTAACCAACAATCACGTGATCGCTGGAGCTCAGCAAATTAACCTGAAGCTAGCCAACGGCCAAGTTTATCAAGGACGACTTATCGGTACCGATAAAAGTACTGATATTGCCGTTATTCAAATCGCCAATCGCACATTCAAACGACAAGGACTATCGCAACTGGTATTCGGCAACTCAGAGTCCCTGCAGGTTGGTGACTTTGTTTTAGCTTTAGGAGCCCCGTTTGGTCTTGAAGCGAGCCTTTCCTTTGGAGTCATTTCTGCCACCAGCCGAGGAAACCTAAGCATCACTAAGTTCGGAGACTTTTTGCAGACAGATGCAGCGATCAATCCAGGTAATAGTGGTGGCCCTCTCATTTCAATGAATGGTAAAGTGATCGGACTCAACACCGCTATTTATTCGCGATCAGGTGGATATAACGGTATAAGCTTTGCAGTTCCCTCATCTATTGTCAGAGAAATTGCCGAACGCCTCATTAACAAGGGCTTCGTCAACCGGGGGTATCTTGGTATAGGTCTCCAGCAAATCGATGAGGAGCTAAAAAAGAGTCTCGGCATTCCTACAGATGTCGTTGGTGTGTTGGTTGCAAAAGTCGCCAAAAAAAGTCCTGCTGAACGCTACGGGGTCAAATCCGGTGACGTCATTATCTCCATCGATGGCCGCCCAACCGACAACACAGCAGCAGCAAAAAACATCATTGGTATTAAGAAGCCGGGCAGTAGAATTAAAATCGTCTTTTTCCGAGATAGCAAAAAGTTCAAGACAACCGTCGTCGTCGGCAAATGGCCGAAACAAGAAGTAGATCTCGCCAAACAAGAAACACCAAAGAAAAATTCTAATGCGCTTGGCCTAGTGACCAGTAAAAACACTGAATTTCTTAGAGAAAAATACAGCATTGAAAACACCGAAGGTGTCGTCGTCACCCACGCCGAAAGTGATTCTCCCGCATACCAAGCTGGTATTCGAAAAGGTGATCTCATTATGCAAATCAACGGCCAAAAAGTCGATTCCGTCTCATCGGTCAACAAAGCTGCGTCTTCGTCTGAAAAGCAATTGATTCGGATTGAACGTAAAGGTAAGTATTTCTTTGTCCTTATCGAGAGATAAGGTTAGGATGCCTGTTGTTTTTTGTACCTGAACGAAAAACAAAGGATTTCTAAAAGATACTTAACGTCGGCTTGAGGCTTACCAATGGCAAAAAAATCAAAATCAATACCCACTCTGCAGGATAGAAGCAGCGGTGTCCTTCTCCATATTTCATCTCTTCCCGGCCCCTACTACACTGGAGATCTAGGAGAGAGCGCTTACCAGTTTGTCGACTACTTGGCAGATTGTAAACAGAGTTGGTGGCAAATGCTCCCTATCAACCCTCTTGGTGATGGTAACTCGCCTTATTCAACCGTTTCTTCAAATGCCTGTGAACCTTTATTCATCGACATTGAAGACTTGGTAAAGCAAAAACTTCTGAAAAAATCTGATGTTGAGACTCCCAGTGATGGCGAAGGTAAATCAGCAAAGTATGGAAGTGCCCGCAAGTTTCGGATGCCTTTGTTAAAAAAAGCCTTCGAACAGGCCACTCAAAAAGAAGAGCTGTTTAAATCAAGTGCCTTTCGCTCGTTTCGATCGAAAAATAAATATTGGCTAGAAGACTTTTGTTTATTTATGGCCCTTTGTGATCACCATAAAACACCCGTTTGGTCACAATGGCCGGTCGCTATTCGTAACTATCAACAGCAAGCTATCCAGAAAGCCAAACTCGAACTTGAAGAGCAAATAAAGTTCTATGAGTTCCTACAGTATCAATTCCATCAGCAATGGCTGAGACTGAAAGCCTATGCAAATGAACGTGGCGTCGCGCTTTTAGGTGATATTCCAATCTATGTCTCATTGAATAGCGCCGATGTTTGGTCGAATCAGTCACTTTTTATGTTGGATAAAAATAAAAAACCGACTTTCGTGACTGGTGTTCCACCGGATCGCTTCAATAAAGACGGGCAACTTTGGGGAAATGCTTTTTATCGATGGAGTGTAATGAAGAAAAATGGTTTTAAATGGTGGATCAACCGTGTGAAAAGACAATTAGATCTTTTCGACGCCATCAGACTGGACCACTTTATAGGCTTCCACCGTTGCTGGCAAATTCCAGCAGATGCTGAAACGGCGAGAACCGGAAAATTTGTTCCAGGGCCTCGTGCCGTTTTTTTCGAAACTCTTGCAAAAGAATTCGGTCAACTACCTTTGATCGCCGAGGACCTTGGTCTGGTTATACCGCAAGTTGAACAACTGCGAGACGAGTTTGCCTTACCTGGTATGAAAGTCCTGCAGTTTGCTTTTGGCGGTGAAGATCAAGACCCAGGACACAAACCTTATCGCATTCCCGAAAACGCAGTGGTTTATACGGGCACCCACGATAACGACACGACCAAAGGATGGTATAAGGATCTTGCTGCACGAGCTGAAAAAGATAAGCAAGCACAGCTTGAATACTCCAACGTCAATCGCTACATCAGCACTTCAGCTAAGATGGTCCATAAAGACCTCATCCGTTTGGCAATGATGTCGCCTGCTGCAGTCGCAATTTTCCCCGCTCAAGATCTCATTGGCTTACCAACGACTGCCAGAATGAATATTCCAGGCACCGCAAAAGGTAACTGGAAATGGAGACTCAAAGAAAAGGCTCTTTCCGAAACAACTCAATACTTAAAAGATTTCACCGAAATCTACGGGCGCGCCTTAAACAAGTAAGTCTAAAATGCCCCCTCAGCCTGCGAGGGGTTTTTTAGGGCAAAATTCTATTGAGGGTGACGTTTAAACATACGATTTACCGTCGAATTGCTCGTGATCGCAATCACCGATTGCACTGACAGGAAACAGCCCCACAATGATCGATCATTGTTGGGTTTAAAAATCGCTAGAGATGATCAGAGCAATCTAGAATCATAGGCACAGCAACTTCTTCGCCTTTAGCCGGGTAAACAGGCTCGAAAGAGACAGTCACTCCAGCATGCTCGACATTTGTCATAGCATTGTCAATTATTAATGAGACTGTTTCAGTGATAATCGTTTCGCGGCCCTGTTCGACAACCAGCTTTCTTTGAGTTCTAATAAGGGTGCCATTTGTATAGCTGACCTCAAGACTATCCTGCCTCTGGACCACGTCTTTAGTCGTTTTACCAATTGAAACGATGGGAGATGCGCTGTCCTGCAAACGAAGATCTTCATTGCTTTTGATAGCGAGTGGAAACTCAAGACTGACTTCTCTTACATGCTCAGAAGTTTTTTCTCTGATTTTTAGTGTCACTGTCATCAAATAAATATCGATCACGATATTTGAAAAAGGTGCCACGAAATTGTTTTCAACAGCCCAGTTCAGAAAGTTCTCGTAAGTCAAAAACTGAACTTGCTGTGACCAATATCCCCCATATGTGTTGATCGTCTGCATGAGGGCCCTATGATAGTCCATCTGGTACTGCCCAGGGTCTTTCGTATAAAGTTGATTTGCTTCTTTTTTTAAAAACTGTTTTTTGTACCGGGCGTTAACGGCAG
>CAZBDM010000215.1:2300-7018 GCA_964490675.1 uncultured Oligoflexales bacterium | reverse complement strand
GGTCTGCTCATCGGTTGTGGTAGCCAACAAGATTCTCAAGTTTCTAGTGATGCGGGTCCCTCTTTGGAAAGTAAAGTCAACCTCGAGGATCCAAACTTCAATGAGCTCGGCTACGACTATGGTGTATTAATGTCTTTTATTGACCGCAGCAAGTTTAGTCCGAACGAAGAAGGCAAACTTTGTTTCAATGAGACCGTGACTTACCAAGGAAGAGAAGTTTGTTTTTCTGAGTTCACTCATGATCATGACACAAAATATTTCCCAAGAAAAACGGATTCAACCACACCTTTTTATAGCTCATTCTTTAACGGCTTAAGTCCAGGTGAGAAAACGACATTGCAGAATTTGGTCGTGTTTAAGCTCGGTCATCATCCAAGTAAATATTTCATGTTGGACGAGAGTACAGCTTTGTTTATTTATAACGGCCAGTGGGGTCTAAACGTTAAAGGCAACGACGCTATCACAGAGTTTTATGTTATAGGAGCCGTAAGCTGGACAATGGATGGTTCCTTGAATGCTCAACTGACTCAACTTCCTGCTTTTGCCTTTGATAGTGGAGCGAACAGTATGATTGCAAAAGCAGTCTTTAGTGCGAAATCGATCGACTTTCAGAATGTTAAAGGTATTCTTAAACAAGCGACTAAGGTCTTTCAGGAAGAGTTTCTCCCTAGCCACGACAGTTTCAAAGTGTTCGCCAGTCAGCTTATGCAGTCATACTCAGCACCTGCACCGGTAGAACCTGAGTCGTAAAGGCGCGCCTCCTGTCTTCTGAGGCTTGTCATCTACTCGGTCCTAAAGGGCCGAGATTTCGGAAGTTCAGCAAATGTTGAATCGCTATATGCAAGACTTTTAGCTATAGCTCGAAAACTACGCCTGAAGTGGTCGAAATGGGGGCCAAAAAGACCAGATCCTCTCGTGAAGACCTGGCCCAAAACGCAAAGGTAGAAAGACGCTTGTAAATTCCTACATAGGCCCTTGCTGGTTTTCTAAATGACGGACACAGAGAGTCCAGCTTTGTGTGACGGGATCGTAATAAAACCAGTCGTATTTTTCTTTTTGTCCTCTCTCGTTAAAGGTGTCGGTGGCAAGTTTCCTGGCGTGACTAATCAGCTTTACAGCAGCGTGCGTCAGTCCATTGAGGTGAGGTTCATCTTTCGTTGATTGACCATTAAAGAAGACTTTTGAGATGACTCCTTCAAGATCAAGCCGCGTCTCAGAAGAGGCGTGAAAGCTTTCAAAGAGCTTAAGGAGAAATTCACTTCTACTAAGGTCGAGCTCTTTGTTTGAAAAGATAACCGTTTGATCTTTGATTTCGATGGGAACAGTCTGCATAAGTAACATCCTTTGAAGGTTTAACAATCGATCGCTCCCTTTATGCCTAACTGACCCCCGAGTCAGGTAGTGATATCAGGTCTACAGTTGAGAAAACCTCAAACCATTTACAGCTGAGATCGGTTGACAAAAACACCTAGGCTAAAAATATGATGCTCACGACCGCCTCTCATCGCATCACAACCAGCTGATTTGACTGTTTAATCAGCTGTAGAAAAGGACTTCCTCGATGGCTTGCGGAGTTTTTAATCGATCTTGATCACCCAAACCAGGCCAGCATCAGTTATTTGACAATTAACTCTTTTATTTTGGACCATTAAGTTTAAAATAGAAAAAATTCACAGGCTTACAATTAAAAAGGGGACTCGTGTGGATACGATTGATCTGGATATCTATTTAACTCCCAATGAAGTGGCTTCTGTCCTAGGAATGAAACCTCAAGGGGTACACAAGCTCTGTCATTCACTAGACATCGAAACAAAAGTCGAGGGCCAGAGAAACCCTCGTATTTATCCTGAAGACTTTTTAAAGATCCTTTCAGAAAAAGGCATAACCCCTGAGAAGAAAATCTTCTCGGTGCATTCTGTTAAGGGTGGGGTAGGCAAGACCACTATGGTCCACGCGCTCGCATCACGCGCCAGCGCTTATGGCTTTAAGGTCTTAATGGTTGATCTTGATAAGCAGGCTAACCTTACCAACAGTTTCGGCCTTTATCCTGATCCAGAAGAACCGGTAACTCTTTTTGATGTTTATCAGACCCTTAGAGAGTCGAAGAAAAATATCGTCAAAAACGTTATCTTTGAGCTGACAGACTATCTTCATATCATTCCGGCGAGTCTTGCTCTCGCTAACTTTGACGTCAGTCTGCAAATGGACTCCCCCAACATCTCGCGCGTCTTCAAAAACCTGCTGTCGCCAGTGGTCAAACAGTACGACCTGATCTTTTTAGATCTGGCACCAGACTTTAACCGCATCACACTCGCGGCCCATAGTTTTGCTGATCACGCTGTCATTCCTGTCAATATGGATAAGTTTGCCCTTAAGGGGGTCGAGATGACCTATGATCATCTCGATTATCTTTACCAGGAGTTTGAACACTCTCTGACAAAGTCGATCGTCATCAATAAGTTTGATGCGCGCCACAATCTTGCCTTTGAGATCATGAGCGAGCTCAGTGCTGAGTACCAAGATGATCTCTGCGCTAACGCCATACCAATCTCCAAATCGATTGAAAACAGCATCGCCAACGAAGACTGTGTCTGGACGGAAAAGATTTCAAAATCGCCAGCTCTCGAAGGGTTTGAAAATGTCCTGAAATCTCTTCTCGCTTTAGATCAATGGAAGACGACAAAGAAAGCAAAAACCAGCCGCCCATCAGCCAAAAAAACCAAAGCACAAAGAAAAGTAAGGAGATCAGCCCATGCCTAGATCAACCAATATAAACGATCTGAAAAAACGTCACGCCCAGCGCCGCAAAAAGACTTCAACCAAAAAAGGCTACGATCTTCTCGGTCAGGGCAAAAAAATCGTCGAAAGCTCCCGCAAGGCAGCGACAAAGGCGACACAACAGTCACCGGAGTATTACAACACCCTTGATCTTGTCCCTTTAGCGAAACGAGTCGAGTTTTTAACCAACGCAGCTCAGAATAACGACATCATCAAGGTCAATGTCGATGAGATTAAGTTTAAAGATAATGTCAGACAGACCCTTGACGACAGTTCTGACGAGTTCTTACAGCTTAAAGATTCGATTGAAAGGATGGGGGTTCTTCAGTCGATTTCACTGCGGCTTATCATTAGAGGCTCAAGATATGAGCTTGTCTGTATTGCCGGTCACAGACGAGTGTCTGCTGTCAAACAAGTCGGCAAAGATAAGCAGATCCCAGCCAAAATAATCGTCTCCAAAAAAGACAAAGAAACCCTTCTTTATGCTATGGCAGAAAACCTCAACCGCGAGGACCTACACTTTTTAGATATTGCCGATGGTTATAAGCAGCTTCTTGATAGCCTCATCCTCACTAAAGCCGGTATCGCCAAATACTTTGACCGCTCAGAACAAACCGTCAGCTCATATCTTAAAATGGGCGGCTGGAACCAAGAGTTGAAAGACTTTATCAGAAAAAACAGCGATCAGCTGAGCTACCGTGTCGTTGCCAATAAGTTTGCTAAGCGTAAGTTCTTTAATGATCGCGAACTTCTTAAGGCTCTTAAAGACTACCTGAAAGCTTCAAACCAGGATCCTGTCGTCAAAAAGAAAGCAAGAGTCCAGAAGAATAAGGCACTTATCGAAGACTACTTTACCCGCCACAAGAGCTCAAATTTATCTGAATGGATCGACGCGTTACAATTTGTAACGCGTTACAAATTGATTATCTTGTGAGCAGCGAGCTTATAAGCTCACTTTCTTCAGACATTGATATCGATACCAAAAATCTGCTCTAACTCATTTTTATCAAAATTTAGAGCGCTGACGTCAAACGCCCTGGCAAGCGTCTCGCCGGACTTTTTGATAAGCTCGCCTGGATCAATGCCGCGCAAAGTAAAAAAGAACTCAGGAGCCTGATCAAGCCTTACCCCGACTCCATAGAGGGTGGCAGCGACATGTTTACACATATCAGCCCAGTCGAGACACTCGCAGTTAAAAGAAATTTCTTCGGGCCTAGGGAAGAGTCCGCTTTTGGGGTCGGTTATCTGTGAGAGTATGTCTTCTGGAAGCTTTCCCGATAAAAGCGCTAACGTAGAATCAAGTGAGTGGGAAAACCTTGAAGTGAAGTTTTGCCAACGCTGCTCTGATAGTTTTTTGATTTTTATTTCTACTTGATAAAGCTCCGAACCACTGACTCGAGCAGTGATAAGCTCACTTGCCACTTTTAGATCAATCACTAGACCTTTTTTTAAGTAGCTTCGTCCGCGACAGAGACGGTAGTCATAATCCTCATAGTTTTGCAGGTTTTGACACCACGCCAGCCCCCAAAACGAGCTGCAGATCTTTCTTTTGCTAGATTTCACCGGAGTAAGGGTCTCTCCGTTTTTTGTCAGGCTCTGGGCTCGTTTTTTTGCCAGAACAGTGGGATCAATATCATCTTCTTTTGGTGGCCACTGGTAGTAAGTCTGTTCTTCTAGAGCGCTACTCTCATCAAAATGGGGAAAGTCCTCACAATCATAATCGTAAGTCGTTTCGTATGTGACCGTTTTTTTCTTTTTAGTCATTCTAAAGATCCTCATTGATCTGACTGATATCTAAACTGACGAGTTTTAGCAGATCATCATCAGAAAGCTCAGTGAGGTTGATATCTTTTCCACCGTCAACAAGTGCGTCGGCCAAATGTTTTTTATCCTCTATCATCGCATCGATCTTTTCTTCGATTGTACCTTTACAGATAAAT
>CAZBDM010000215.1:0-2290 GCA_964490675.1 uncultured Oligoflexales bacterium | reverse complement strand
TGAACCATCACATTTTTCTTTTGACCAATACGAAAGGCCCGATCGGTGGCCTGATTTTCAACGGCTGGATTCCACCAGCGATCAAAATGAATAACATGACTTGCCTCAGTCAGGTTAAGCCCAGTACCAGCTGCCTTCAAAGACAAGACAAAGAACGAAGGTCCGGCCGGATTTTGAAAGTCGGCGACTAACTGCTGCCTCTTTTTGACCGGTGTTCCTCCATGCAAAACAAGTCCCTCATCACCAAAGCTTTCTCCCAGATAGTGAGCGAGAATATCGGTAAGCTCACGAAACTGTGTAAAGACCAACACTTTTTCTTGTCTTGAAGCAATCGTTGCGGCTATCTCTCGTAATTTTTTAAACTTACCACTCGCTTGTGGCTGATAGCTATCGTTGCCTAGATACTGGGACGGATGATTACAGATTTGCTTAAACTTCATAAGACTTGATAGCACAGCACCCTTTCGAGCGATGCCTTCAGACTCTTTTAAAACCTTAGCAAGTCGTTCGACTTCTTTCTGGTAGAGTTCCGCCTGTCTTTTTGAAAGAAAACACTGCGCTTTAAGTTCCACTTTGTCAGGTAAATCTGAAATCACTGCTTTATCAGTCTTTTTTCGACGCAGAAGATAAGGGCTAATCAACTCACGTAAGCGGCTATAATCGTGTTCGGAGACTCTTTTCATTTCACCGATTGCCTGTTTAAATTCACTGGCCGTCCCCAAAAGACCTGGACAAGCAAAATCAAAAATCGACCACAAATCTCCTAAATTATTTTCAACGGGCGTGCCGGTCATAGCAATCTTGACGCGTGCTTTTAATGACCGCATAGCCTGCGACTGCTTAGTCTGGGCGTTTTTAATTGCTTGCGCCTCATCAGCCACAACTAGATTCCAATCGTTCTTCTGTAGCCATTGACTGCGCACCACCATACCATAGGTGGTTATAACAACGTCGCAAGCTTCACCAGAATGATCTCGCTTTTGAAGGTTCGACAAGCCCCCTGCAGAAGCATGAAAAACCTCGTAGCGCAGAGTCGGCGCAAACTTATCTGCTTCACACTGCCAATTTCCGACTAGCGAGGCGGGTACAACCAGAAGGCTAGCTCGACCGGTTTTACTTTCGTACTTTTGTAAAAGAAGAAGAGATAGAATCTGAATCGTCTTACCAAGTCCCATGTCATCAGCCAGACAACCGCCTAGCTGCATGCTTGTCAGATGATTAAGCCAGTCTAAGCCACGGCTTTGATAATGCCGCAGCTCGCCTTTTAGGTGTTTAGCAATGACTTTATGGTGCTTTTCCTGACGCTTTTCTGATTGTCTCAAGAGAAGTAATTTATCACGAAGATCTTCGCTAAGTCTGTAGTCGATAAGCTGCGAAAGATCTACTGCGAGTTCCTCTTCGGACAAAAGTGAAGACTTCGCTGCAAAACCGTTAACAAGCCTCATCGCTTCAGAAAAACTAATACCTTGTTGTCTTGAACCATGAGCAACTTTCTTGAAAACTTTTAAAAGGGCATTGATGCGCTTTTTATCAACCTCAACCCACTTACCATTAAGCTCAACGAGCGGTCCGTTCGCTTCTTTTAGTCGCGCGATCTCTGATGCACTGAGCGTTTCACCGTCAATAGTAAGACTGGCGTCAAAACAAAGCAGCTGGCTGAGTCCGACGTGACTCTTGCCTTTTTGGTTAAACTGAATCGACAAGCTTGGTTTTGCCGGTCCCTTTTTCCACCAATTAGGAAGCTTGCAAACAATACCTGCTTGCTCACATACGGGGATTTCTTTTAGAAAGCTGTAAGCTTGATCGGGAGTTAAATAGAGCGGCCGATAAATCCTTTTATCCCCTAAAGCATCTCCTACAAATCGGCTCGCTTTTGAGGCACTGATGATCGGCTTAATAAGAGATTCTAAACTTTTAAAATCCTGCTGCTCAGCAGCCTCTTTAAGGGCTAAACCAAGAGGGCGGTGCTGCACCCTTGCCTTACCTTTAACGCGCACACTGTAAGTCGCCAGAAAAGCAAACGGCTTACCGTTGGGATTTTTATTTTCAGCAAGATGAAAATGAATCTTTCCGACCTCGGACCAAGCCGGATAATCACGCTCAATTAGCTTTCTCGGAATGCCGACAAAGCCGTTAATCTGCGCCTGGAATTCCTTCTCAAGGCCTGCCCAAAGATCTTTAAGAAGCTGGCCTGAAATATACTCCGATCCAGGTCCTAGCGGAGCGCTACCGACAAACTTTGCAAGCTTTTGATCGCTAAAAGGCACCCTGAGCGGATCTGTATCAATGA
>CAZBDM010000214.1:3658-7030 GCA_964490675.1 uncultured Oligoflexales bacterium | reverse complement strand
GAGCTAAGGAACAGAATTTAACTTACTCATTAGATAAATTGGTTGCAAAAGACCCCAAATTAAGGGTGGCTCTGAACGATAGCCGCGCTTCTTTTGAGACGTCTCTCGCTTCTTTGCAAGATGCGGCTGACCTTGAACAGGCGGCCAGACAGTCGGTCGATGCGGGAGCAGGTAACTTTCAGTCATTGGGAGGTGGTAGCCAAGATATGGCGGGTGCCGGAACAGAGTTTCTTGGTCAATGTCTTTACGCAGCCCGTTCCATTGAAAACCTCGATGGTATGCCGCAAAGAAACTTTTCCCTTTTTATGAATATTAATGACCTCGATGGTCAGCCTTTAGATAATGTTAGGGTCAATGGTAAGAATACCGATAAGATGTTCCCTCTCACTTATGTAGAGGGAATGAGACAACTCGCTATCGGTCTTAATATCCTTGCTCAGACGATTAAAAAGGGTCACAAACTCATCGTTCAAGTGGTGTCTGAGGGTGGGCGTAGTGCCGGTTTGGGCGATAATCGCATAAGCTTTGCATTTGTTATGGGTCCATCGGGAAGCGGAAATCTGCGTGATTTTCTCTACACGAATCGTGCTGAAATCAATAAGTCTGGTGGTAAAGTTGTCACTAAGCCGGGTGAAGCTGGCAAAGGTAACGGTGAAGTGGTTTGGGACGGTACCGGTGACGGTGGCAATTCACCTCTTAAGTACCGCAGCGGCGGCATTGAAATGCCCGTTAATGAAGGGACATATCCGAGTCTTACTCATCTGCAATATGGTGTTTATGAATTTCTCGCCGAAAAGGCTAATAAACTACCAGTCGATCTTGATACTTTTGTCAAATTAAAACGTTCTTAATCAAAGGGACGCTGCCTTCTCAACTTGGAACATCCGTTTTCTTGGATAGTGATGAAACTAATCAATTGTTGGCGCCAGAGTTTACAGTTGATGTATTTATCAATAGTGACATTGGCGAGACTATTTGCCAACAAAGAAATAGCCATCAATTGCGTTTTGGAAAATAGACTAAATGAAAGACTGCTTCTGCTATCAGCAAAAAGATAGATAAGGTATGTCGTTATTGATTTTAATAACTTCCACTCGCGATCTTTGTTTGGCAAGTCGATGCGTTCGTTGCAAACTCGGTCAACAGCTAGTTCACAGATGTAGAGTTGATCAAATCCGGTCAGCTTGAAAACCACCTTCTTTAAAAAGGTGGCCTTCATGACTATTAGAATTTACTATTGTCATGCAGCGCCAGCATGAACAGATGCATCTGAATATTTAACATCGATACCTTTTATATGTGACTTGATCCATACTTTTAAGAAGATAAACAATTCCTTCGGAAGATCATCAATCGGATTGGTTTGGTAATCTTTTAAGAATGCATCAAGTTTTGCAAGAAGGCGATCGTGAGTGATCTTGTGAGTCGCGTAGCCTTCGAATTTGATCGACTGCATGTAGCGTTCTTCGTCTTCAAAGTGTTTGTGAGAGTAATCAACAAGCTCGTTAAGAATAGCGCTACGCATTTGTCTGGGAGCTTTCTTTTTGTTTGCGATGAATAGCTTGTTCATCAAATCAATAAGGATCTGATGCTCCCTATTCATGCTGGGGACATTGAGCTTTAACGAATCGTCCCACTCAAAGTAGTTTTCTGTAGTCATGGTAAATACCTCAGTTCTATATAAAGTAAAATCCTAGCGGCAGCGCACACTTCGACGTTGTCTTCGTGAAGAAGCGCTAGAATGGGTATCCTCTCCTATATAGTAGCGCTATCGGTTGAGGCTGACTTCACTTGAGGAAAATGGGTATTTTCTTGTAATTAATTGTTTAATTTAATTATTTCAATGAGTTGTTGCGCAAGAAATGATCGGCTATGACCAGAATTGCCATCGCCTCCACCATCGGTACCGCCCGTGGCAGCACACAAGGATCGTGTCGTCCGGCCTTTGGCTTAAGCTCGACTTCTTCGGCTTTTTCGTTAACAGTCTTTTGAGTTTTAAAGATCGTCGCTACGGGTTTGAAAGCGACCCGTAAATGAATGTTCTCACCGTTGGAGATACCGCCTTGGATTCCCCCGGAACGGTTTGTTTCAGTTGCGACTTTGCCTTCTTTGTTGAAGAACGCGTCGTTATGCTCAGAACCATAAAGCTCAGTTGCTGCAAATCCCATCCCTACTTCAAAACCTTTACTAGCAGGTAGGCTCATCATTGCTTTGGCAAGGTCTGCCTCAAGTTTATCAAAAACCGGTTCTCCAAGCCCGACCGGTACACCTGAAACGACGCAGCGAATGGTACCTCCAACTGAGTCACCTTTCTTTTTAGCGTTCATAATCAACCGTTCCATTTCATCGCGCGCTTTCTTGTCAGGACATCGTAAGGGGTGAGTTTCGACTTGGTCTCGCGTTACCTGATCGATATCGATACTTTCTGCTTTAATATGTTTCACAGAATCAACGAAAGCAGTGACGCGTAATTCAGGGCATAGTTTTTTCAACGCTTGCTCGGCGATGGCAGCAGCGGCGACGCGGCCGATCGTTTCACGCGCAGAAGCACGACCACCACCACTTTTTGCTCTTACTCCGTACTTGGCATCGTAAGTGTAATCAGCGTGCGAAGGGCGATAGACTTTTTCCATGTCGCTATAGTGATCTTTTTTGGCATCCTTGTTACGAACAATCAATGCGATCGGGGTTCCAAGGGTGACATCATCTTCTAGGCCAGACAGACATTCGACTTGATCGAGCTCAGCTCTTGGTGTCGAGAGATGGCTTTGCCCTGGTCTTCTGCGATCGAGCCAAGCTTGAACTTCTTTTAGAGAAATATTGATTCCAGCTGGGCATCCGTCAATCACAACGCCTACTGCTCCGCCGTGAGATTCTCCAAAAGTGGAAATCCGAAAGAGAGTTCCTATAGATGATGACATGAAAACTCCTAGAATATGGCATCAAAGCCAGAGGTCACATAGATCTGAAATTCTTCTTCAAAAACCTGACCAGTGCCGACACCGAGGTTGAATCCGACACCTTTGTTTTCAAATTGGAGATCAAGGCTGTAGCCGTGCGCACCGACCAGTACATCTTCCGTTGGAGCCTCTTCTCCATACCATGCACCGCCATAATTCAAAAATGCAGTAAAGTCCAGTCTTTCAAAGTAAAATAACCAGAAAAAATAATCGACGTCCTTGATGACTGGAACCGTATAGTTCAGCTTGTACCTTGCTTGGTTCTCCCCATAACGTGCTGTAAATAAAGAACCTTGTCCGGCGACAGGGAAGCTGTTTTGGTTGAGTCCCCCACCGCTGCCTGGCACGAAGGTCTTGAGCGGCCGGTAGTATTCTTTTAGAAGACGGCGCTTCATACCGCGTGTGCGGCTGC
>CAZBDM010000214.1:0-3648 GCA_964490675.1 uncultured Oligoflexales bacterium | reverse complement strand
GGCTGCCCTCGACACCGCTAAGAAGGGTCGAGCTCCAGAATGGTAAACTATAGCTATAATTGAGATATAGGCCAATTTGATCGTAGTCGAAATTTTCAGTGATGACTTCCGAGGCGAAGCGAGAACGCAGTGCCAAACTGAAGGTCGATTTTGTAAAGCGGTATCTGTAAGTGGCATTAGCGAAAGGTTCTACGAGGGTGCCGCTGCGCACCCGCCAGGGACCGAGGTACGGTTTGATTTCCGATACTTTTGTACCAGTGGCGAGACTGATGCTTTGTCTGCGCCAGCGCCAAGGAAAGGTCATTGAATAAATGGTACCGGTTTCTTCGACGTAAGAAGCGAAAGAAGCTCTTCTTGAAGAGCTGTACCAGGTTCCGTTCCAGACTTGTTGTCTGAAAGCAGAAAGACTGATGGTCGGCCAAAAGCGCGTCGACGTGAAGTTGAGATCTGTATTTGGGAAACGGCTATCTATACCGTAAAGAAAGGTGAGTCTGACCGTTTCGTTTTGAAGGTGATCCATAAGCGGTACAGAAATGATACCGATCTGGGTACTGATGGGGTCGTTGGCTCCAATCCACGGAACGGCCGGCAAAACTGTGCGTGGATACCAAGGAGCATCTTCAGTATCGGAAGGTTTAGCTTGGTAAGTTGGGTTAGCTGTTTTGTTTGCATTGTTAGCTGCCAGCAACAGGTCTCTTTTTTCCCTTTGGGCGAGCTGGATTTCACTGAGATGTGTCTTGGAACTGAGCGTATCAGATTGATTTGAAATGAAGGGTGCGGTCTCGTGGATCTGTTGATTGTTTTCTATCTCTGCTTTTTTCTTCTTTAAATTTTTACTCTTGGGTTTCGCTTTTTTTGCAGGAGATTTCTGTTGGTGCCAAATGCTGGCACTAGCAAATGCTTGACCGATGTGCTTGTTTCCGGTGCGTAAAGTTTCAAGCATGGGGGAGGTGTGACCATAGGCAATATAACAACGATCATGCTTTAGCTTTTTGGGATCGATGCGAATAACATTACGTGAACTGCCTTTATAAAGACTTAAGACGAGCTTTCCATCGCTAAGTGCAGTCATGGCTAAAGGCATATCGTCAATTTTTATAACACTTTTACATTGACCTTTCGGTGTAAGCTTGCGAATTGTACGAAACGTACGTTCAGACTGGAGGAGCCAGACATTACCATTTTCGAAGCTGACAGAAATCGGCTTCGCTCTTTGGTTGGCAATGATTTTGGTAAACTTTCCAGTCTTGGCATTCCAAGAAAGGATATCGTATGTATCTTTTGTCTTAGTCTGTGTTTCTACAGATAGCCAGATTTCATCGCTAATGTAGCCATTTGACTTTGACTGTGACTTTGCTCCTAAAACAGTGAGGGTTTGAGGTAAAGCGAACTTACGACAACTAACCTTCTTACTCGAAATCGGTAGTTTGCCATTGAGAAGTTTGCGGGGAAACCAACAAAAGTTGGTTTTGTCAAAGCGTCTCATTTGAAAAGCGACTTTATTGTCTGTGAGAAAGACATCGTTGATATAAGCGTTAGAGGGTCGATAGACGACGACTTCTTTTTGGCTGTCGTTGTAAAGCTTAACAATTTGATCATAGACATAACTGCGACGCGGGCTGATTCGTTTCGTTCCGACCGTAACGGTATAATCTTTCGTTTCGGCAAAGGTTAAAGCGCCCGGGTAATCAGGAACAGGGTTGCCTCTTTTTTCTGTCGAGGTGGCCCATCCGGTTTTGTCATCAAACTTGAACTTATAGCGATAGATCAGGCCGTTATCTTCATCTTTGAAAAAAGTAAAAGCATCATCGCCGCGACTATGAAGAGATGCGATGGAAGTAAAACTAGAGCGTTTACCCTTTCTGTCGAGCAGCAGTCCATTGCGAGATCTGTTTTTCTGCCAGTATTCTTTAGCTGCTTTTTGATAACGATAAAAGAGCTGCTCACCATCACCACCTGCGTAATTCTGTAAAGTTCTGTCCATCGGCATAAAACCATTAAATGGAACAGCCGCCCATACCCAGTACCAAGGAAGTGTATAATCCCAGAAGTCTCCCAGAATAGATGGTAGCTTCTCGGGGTTGTTTTCTCTGAGCATCCAAGCAATGAAGGACCCTGATAGGGCGTAGCCGCGCAAAGCAAAACTGCCGACCTGATAAAGACTATGCATGCGGTCGAAGGTTGGCCATTTGCCAGTTAGCGCACTGTAGCGTTCAATGCTGGCCTGCACTTCCGAGCTGACGGAAACACTGAACGCTTCTGCTAGGCCTTCAATAAACCAAGCAGGCATCCACAAAAGGTGGAGAACAGCTCCCGGTGGGCCTAAGATATTACTCAAGTGAAGGTACATCATGTTGTGAATGTATTCGTGCCAGAAAAGATCACGTGGTCCATGTCCTAAACTTTGAATTTCGATAACATCAGTGATGAAATTTGCAAATGATGCGTTTGAAGACACAGATGAATTGATCACTGGTAACGCGCTATCTCTTTTTTCAGCAAACCAAAGTTCCATCGTTGGTCGTATGGCTTCAAGGAGATTCGCTGCAAAAGCCGCTTCGTAAGGAGCGCGGGCATCGTGATAGATCCAGAAGTGAGGGCCTTTGATGCGTTTATACTGGAGGTCACCTTGATTGACTCCGAATCCAATCGGCAGGGCATACGCTTCAAGGCTTGCAAGAAGGATAACAAAGCTAATGATCGTCTTTAAACCGCGCACGCGCTGCCTCTAAGTCCTCTGGTGTGTCAATACCCCGACAGTAGGAGCGAGCCTTGACCAGGCGGATTTCGAGGCCGTGTTCTAAGGCTCTTAACTGTTCTAATTTTTCGGTAATTTCCAGATTTCCTTGAGGAAGTGTGCAAAACTTAGTCAAAGCCTCTTTCCTGAAGGCATAGGTACCCAGATGCACTAAAAAGCGAAAGTCATCTTGTTTGTTGCGCGGGAAAGGGATGGGAGCTCTGCTAAAATAAAGAGCTCGACCATCAAAGCCAGCTACAGCTTTGACTGCATTAGGATTTTCAAAGAGGGTAGAGTCTGAGCTTTCAAAGACGAGGGTTGCGATTTGGGCGCTTGGTTTCAATTCAAGAGATCGCGAAAGAGCAATCAAATCTTCAGTATCTATAAAGGGTTCGTCACCTTGGACATTCAGAATAAATGGTTTGTTAAAAGCTTTTGCCACTTCTTGGCAGCGATCGGTTCCGCTCGGGTGGTCAACTTTTGTCATTTCAGCGAGAATATCGTGATTTTTACAAACTTGTAATATTTCTTCAGTGTCGGTTGCGACGACCACCGTCGCTCCGACATCGGCCAGAGTTTTGAGGTTTTCCACAACCCTAACGATCATTGGTTTACCGGCAATGTCTGCGAGAGGTTTCCGGGGCAGTCGTTGCGAAGCAAGTCGTGCAGGAACAACAATGAGCCAGTTCTTCATTGTGGATTTACTCCTTAGGTTCGCGGTTCAGAGGCAACCTTACAATCCAGACCGGTGAGATACAACAATAACCTAACTTATGGGATTAGTTCGATTTCTCAGGATAGCGTGATATAATATGAGAGACTTTTAAACAAAGCAGCACATTTTAAGAGACTAAGGATTAGATTATGCCCTTTTCCAGTCAAGAAAATAAAATCTCCTACTACACAGAGCA
>CAZBDM010000213.1:0-7044 GCA_964490675.1 uncultured Oligoflexales bacterium | reverse complement strand
TCAAAGCATGGAGTGATCGAAAAATGATCGTGACCATTAATGCTGGTTTAAGAAGCGGCAGCGTGATGTACCAAAACCTTTGCCAGGCCGATGCACCATCCATCAGTCCCGCTTCGTAAACGTCTTCTGGGATGGTTGTTAATCCAGCCAAAAGAAGAAGAGCGGCAAAGGGAGTTGTTTTCCAAACATCAACGGCAATAATAGCCGGCAAAGCGAGATCGGGGTTTCCCATAAATGCGATTGGGCTCGATATAAGACCTACATCAGTGAGAATGGCATTAAGAAGACCAAACTGATGGTGATAAAGCCATTCCCAAATCTTCGAGGAAACAACGGTTGGTATCGCCCAAGGGACCAGAATCGCTGCGCGTAGAATACCTCGGCCGGGAATATGTTTGATTAAAATGAGAGCGATTGCGAGACCCAGCACAATTTCAATACCAACAGAGAAAACCGTAAAAATAACCGTGTTCCAAACAGCTAACCACCAGTTACTGTCCGCAATGATATCGATGTAGTTACCAAGACCGATGATCTTTGCGCTATCGAGATCATCCAGCAGAGCATCGGTGAAGCTATAGTAAAAAGTTCGGGCCAAAGGTAAGGCCGCAACCAAAAACAAAACGATCAAGGCAGGAAGCAAAAGCATCCATGCCCATTTGATCATGTACTTTGGTGAAGTATCCTGCATTTACTCAATCCTAATTTACCAACCACGACGCTCGAGACGACTTAATCTCTTTTCCAGATCCTTTAGGGCTTTTTCGGGCTTCTCTTGACCACTGAGAACACTATGAACTGCATTCCAAAAGGCATAAGAAACTTTGTTATAGGACTTACCTGTAATTTTTGATGGTCTTGCCACTGCGTTTACAAAAACATCGTAAAGGCTGCCAAAAAACGGGTTCGCTTGTAGAAGGCCTTTGTCTTTATAAGCAAGCTTTTGGGTAGGGTTGTATGCACCGGCAATTGCTCTTGAGACTTGGTTTTCTTGTGAAGTGAGGAACTTTATAAATTCAGCTGCCGCCTTTTGATTTTTTGAATATTTCGAAACCGCAAGGTTCCAACCACCTAGAGTCGCTGCATGACGCCCCTTTTCTCCGCCTTTTGGAAGAACAGCAACGCCGACCTTACCTTTAATCGATGAGTCACCTTTGTTAGCTAACGCCCATGCGTAAGGCCAGTTCCTCATGAAAAGCGCGTTTCCAGCCTGGAACACACCTCGCGCACCTTCTTCATCGTCGTTTAAGCTACCGGTGGGTGTGATAAACACTTGATCGCCTTTGTAGCCGCGCGGCTCGATCCAGGAAGCTGCCATTTTCAGAGCTTCAATCGCTTGCGGGTTATTAATCGTTACTTTGCCTGTTTGAGGATCAATAATTTCGCCGCCACCATAAGAAGTGATCCACTCTAGTGCATTGCATGTGAGGCCTTCGTAAGCTTTGCCCTGCCAAACGTAGCCGACAAATTTGGGGTTTGTTTTTCTCTCAGCCTTAACTATTTCTTCGGCTGTTTGTTTCAGTTCTTGCCAGGTTTTGGGGACTTCTTTTTTATACTTATCCAGCAAGTCTTTGCGGTAATAAAGCAGCCCAGCATCAGTAAAGAAAGGCAGCGCCACCTGACGACCTTCGGCATCTTTGTTGGCTTCTAGAATTCCTTCAAAATGACCTGTTGTCTCTTTTTTGTCGATATAATTGTTAAGGTCAATGAAGTGCTTACCAAGAAGACCCGGCCAAATGATATCTATTTGATAAACATCGATTTCAGGACTCTTTGCTGCGAGCTGCTGTTGAAAAAGAGCCAATCGATCGTTGGTCAACTTAGGACTTTGAAAGACTTTGACTTTATGGCCGGATTTTTTAGACCAGACCTCTGCGTTTTTGATACACATGTCAAATTCAGCACCCACCGCTCCACAAGCGATTGTGATTTCGGCAGCGTTGGCAAATGACACTGTGTTTAAAAAAGCAAATGCCAAAATGATTTTCTTCAAATCAAACATGTCAAAAGTCTCCTAAGGGGTTAAAAATATGCTTTTTCCGTTTGGTTATTAAAAACGTGTGTCTTGGCTACATCAACGTAAAAGGGAACTTTTTCTCCCTCTTTAGGTGGAATGCCGTTTGAAATTTCAGTAACAAGCTTGAAGTTTTGATAAGCGAGGGTCACCATATATTTTCCGCCTAACGGTTCGACCCTTTCGACATGTGCTGAGTCGACTTCTATAGCGTGTTCTCCGCCCTTCATATCACTTCCGATATGTAAATCAGTAGGTCTAATGCCAAGCGAGACTTCTTCGTTGGCTCCTACATCTTTGAGTCGATCCAGTTGCTCTTTTGAAAACTTAAAACGAACTCCGTTAAGGTCGAGAGAGGTTTCACCTCCCGAAGAAACGAGCTTTCCATCGATCAAATTGATGTTAGGGTAACCGATAAATTGAGCAACAAACTTGTTGGCTGGCTTAGAAAAAAGCTCATCCGGTGAACCAATTTGCTCAACGAATCCGTCTCTAAGAATGACGATTTTATCCGCTAAAGTCATCGCCTCGACTTGGTCGTGGGTCACGTAGAGAGTCGTAGACTTGAGCTTCTTATGAAGATCTCTAATTTCTTGACGCATGTGATGACGTAATTGAGTGTCGAGGTTAGAAAGAGGTTCGTCGAACAGGAATACCTTTGGGTCTTGAACGAGCGCACGGCCCATGGCCACCCTTTGGCGTTGCCCACCACTGAGTTGAGATGGTTTGCGATAAAGATATTCGGTCAGACCGAGCGCTTCAGCTGTTTTCTCGATTTTTTCTTTGATTTTGTCTTTCGGAAGCCCTCGTAACTTCAACCCGAAGGCCATATTTTTGAAAACGTTCATGTGTGGATAAAGGGCATAGCTTTGAAAAACCATTGAAACGCCACGCTCGATCGGCGGTAAATCATTGACGACTTTTCCACCTATCTTAAGTTGACCTCCGGATATACTTTCTAGCCCGGCGACCATTCTTAAGGTGGTGGATTTCCCACAACCCGAAGGCCCAATGATGACCACGAATTCTTGAGGCTTGATCTCTAGATTAAGGCCTTGAACGACTTTGGTTGACCCATAGCTTTTCGCGACATTTTCGAAAGTTACTGCTGTCACTAACGATTCCCTTGCTTCAGCGGTGAATGAGATGGAAATTGAAGTTTATCCGACTGGAAATGATGACTAAAAGTTAGACAAGCTAGTCCCAGGGGCTGAAATACTAAAAGACTTTTGGTTTTAATACAAGATAAAAAAACGATAAATGCCATGGATTACGAACAATTACCTATCTGGAGCTAGAAAATTTGCTATCCTATTCCTTTGTTAAACGATTTCATAAACTTCACACTATTTTAATTTTATCTATTTAAAACGAAACCAAAATTATTCAGCCATTATTGTTGTAAAAATTTAACTAATGGACTTGAATGTTTTAATGTAATAACTTAAAATCCTGATGGATCAAGGTAGATTTATCTAACGATTGACCCGCTACCGTCCAATTTAATCTACAAATCCCTTTTAAAGATAATTCTGAGGATTGGCAATGACAACAGCTTACCGCTTGGTTTTGTTCGCTCTGGTCTTTCAAATCGGCATCGGCAATCAGCTCCTTGCCGCCTCATCTGGTTCGGCCGGGAGTTTACGCAGCCGCTGTGAGGCAGAATTCACCTGGCTGAAAGAACAGGGTTTTGGACCTGGAATGATGCTTGAAGCAACACCGGGCGCTGTTGCTGGAGTGGTCGGAAGACGAGTCATGAGCCAGCTCATTGCTCAACATAAGAAAACTGTAGCAGAAATCGAAGCGGCGCGCGCGCGGATTAAATCAGGTGAACTCGGGGCCGACGAGCCGGAATGGAAGAAAGCGCAAGCTCGGCTTCTGTTACAAGCTCTGAAAGTCACTAAACGCGTCGCTTTATTCGCTAGAGCATTCTCGACGGCTTTAGTCGCAGATTCAGTCGTTCAAGATACTCTCGCTAGCTTCCCGGATAGACCCCAGCCTCCGCAAGTAAGTACCGGACAAGCGATTGCCGAAGGACTTCAGACCACCTGGATGCAACTCAGACAAGGGTTCGGCTCTATAGCCTTTCCCATCATGATTCGAGGGCAATTCCCTCAACGTGAAATCATGGATGACGAAGCCAAAAGAAAAAAAGCTCGGGATATCGTGCGTGCCGACTTTCTAAGAAACTGGTCAATGGTGACGATCTTTCAAGTCATGGGTAACCTCATTTCAAATGGCGTCTCGGTAGCTTTCTTAAGTGAATCTTGGGTTTACGGCAATACAGGTCTAATGATGGCCACTGAAAAAGAAACTGCAGCACGGAACACAGACTTTTCCGCTCTGACCAGTGAAGCTCCTGAAGCCCGACCTGAGATAAGAACAATCGATGATGCTCTCGCACACATCCCCCAATTTATGTCTGGCGATCAGGGGTATGTTGTCGACTCACGCAGAAAACTCGTTGGTTTCCTGACGCTCATGCCACTACAAATGATCGTTTCCTACGGCATCCAGACCGTCGCGAACATGGCTGGTCACCTTTCAGTCAATTTACCTCCCGAAGTTTGGCTAAACCAACTAGACAACTCTCTTCATCTCGTGACAGGCTTCAGTATTTACCTAGCCCTTAAGTGGTCCCTGATCGAAACGTGGTTTTTTCTAAACCTCATGCCGGCAATGCATGGTACGCAAGAAAAAGACTTTTTAAGAGCCTTGTATGAAAATCTCAATACCCAAGGTCAGGAGGGTCTGCCCACATCGTTTGACCAATTCGAGCAACAAATTGAAACCCTCAAACTTCAATGGAGTCAAACGAATGGCGATGAGAGTCTCTATGAGGCGCTGGGAAGGAAAGCGACTAATGCCGGCAGGATGTTAGCTTCTATTTTTAAAAGTCCCACCGAAGAAAAGCTCAAGCAGGTGCTTAACGTCACAAATATAGGAGAACTCGTTGCCGGAATAAATAACGACCAACTAACTGCTCTTTATAACGAAAACCGAGCAAATTTTATTCAAGAACTCATGATTCGCTTTGGCATTGGAATGTTTGATGCTCTGGTCGTTTTCGCGCTTATCAATTAGTTTATCGATAAGCCAAGAAAACGTTTAACAGACTATCAGGATGCCGCGCCAATGAGCGGTCTACCCGGTAAAATGCCCACTGTTGTTGTAAACAAGACAAACTTTTTTGATCTAACTTTTTCTTAGCATCATGTACTTCAATCTCGACAAAGTTAAATTGATCATCAGATCCGTACCGACAAAATTCGACTGAGTTGCCATGGGCATAGTTGTGAGTATCGTTGACGACTGGAAAGGATCTCAGCCACACGATACTTTCTTTTTGATCCTTTGGTCTAACTGTCAAAACGACTGCCCTACCTTCGAGCTTAGGGTGGCCTACCGCTAAAGCCCCCCATTTATAGTCCCAAGGACGTTTGACGTTGAGATAGACCCAACCATTTTCTTGCCGGATAACGCCCGTCTCTAAGTGTTTAGAAGAATCAGGAAAGACATCGTCGTACCCTTGCAACGCCCCAGAAGGCAACCACAAGTAAACGTCAGTGTCACACCTAAGTACTTGCGAAACATTCCAAGCTGTCCATTTTCCTAACGTATGAGGGGCCGCGAAAAGTGCGTCCTTTAACTGTATGCACACACAACCATGGCGACTCGTATCGACACCAATCGATCGCTCGATGGTCACTTTTGTCTCAAGACATTTTTGACTCGTTAGCTTAAACTCTGTGCCGTTGGTCACTGTCGATTCTGTTATCTGGTATGCTGCCAAATTCAAAGTTGCTGGCGGGTTGCTATGAGGCCAACAGCTTTGTGGGCTAAGCCAAACGAAGTCTCCCCCCGCCTGTGGCCAATCACTTTGTCTTTGAAAATGATCGATATCTGAAAGGGTATCAATATCCAGGGCAAGTTTTTGAGCATTGCGGGGAGAAACGATAAATTCAACCCCTTGAAAGCTCAAACGAGCGATACGCCCTCCTCTTTCGGCAGCAAATTCAAGCTCTAAACCATTTTTTTCGAATTTCAATTTCAACCTACCAAAATGAAGTGTGAGTGTTGTTGTTTTTTTGACCTCTTTTTCTTAAGGAGGATTCTATATAGAACTTTTTTATGGTTAACATTGCAAGCGAGACGAGCGAGAGGACAAAATTGCCAAAGATCAATCATTTTAATCGTCATTTTTTTCGGAAAAATATCACCTCTAGCACAAAGATTTCGTTAAGAAAATCATTGTTCTGGCCGGCTGATCAATCATAATGCACTGATTTCACCGTATTTATTGCTGTTTTTTGTAGTTTTTTGCATCTTGCTTTGGTAATATTTCTACATGGCTGTAGGAGAGCAGACCGGAATCTACGAAGATGTAGGATTAAATGATTCTAAACGTCAAGTTTAGCGAATGGGGGCAGGCATGAGGCACGATATGACGAATGGGATTCGTTCAAACTTAGTCAAACTTTCGATGTGTTTGTTGTTCATATTTCACGCTGCTCTCGCCCCCCAAAAAGCCCACGCAACTTCTCTCAATATCATGGCTCCCCTACTCATTAAGAATGAAAGCGAATGGACAGAACTGGTCGGTAACCTCAAAGCATTAAAGGAAGCTGGGTTTACCGCCGTTACTTCCGATATTTGGTGGGGAGTCGTTGAAAAAGAAAAAGGAGTCTTTGACTGGTCTTACTACGACAGACTCGCTGCGGCAATTAAAGAGGCTGATTTGCAATGGATTCCCATTATGTCGACCCACAGCGCCGGCGGAAATGTGGGCGATGACGTACACATTTCAATACCAGACTGGATCTTCAATTCACACCTAGCGCCCGGAACCCTGTTTGAGGAGCCAGTCGATCTGAAATACGTAAGCGAATATGGAATGACCAGTAATGAAGTCATTTCAGCCTTTGCGATTCACTTATTCGAACGCGAGTTCAAAGATTTTTACCGCGCATTCTTAACTCAGTACTCCGACTATGCACCCAGAATCAAAGAAGTCATTCTAAGCTTAGGCG
>CAZBDM010000212.1:0-7079 GCA_964490675.1 uncultured Oligoflexales bacterium | reverse complement strand
AAAAGTTTCAAAAAACGCTGTATTGTTTTTTGAAACTTTTGTGCGATCCACCTCACTCCAGTAGGACGGGTAATTGCCATAAGCCTTTCCCGATGACGTCAATGTCGCATAACTATCTTCATTTTCGGGTACGTCTGCCTCGACTCTTATTCCGTCACTATTTGTGCGGCTTTGAGCCTTGTCGACTTGTTTTAAGGGGACACCTGAAGAGCAGCCCACTAAGGCAAGAAGAGACAAAAAAGAATTAAATTTTAACATCAAAAGGACCTCCAATAGAAAAAACAATTAGCATTCGTTCTCATCAGCATGCAAAAAGATCTGCAAACTAAGTCTCCTATCGGCAAAAATAATAAAAACATAAATTAATTTTATATGTGCAATAATTACATGTGTTTATATTCAATCAGTGATTTATTTATAAAATAATAAAAACATTTTTTCCAACGACGGAGGTTTTATGGACCAACCGCCTCCCTAAAACCAGCTGAAACCATCACCAAGTTCTTTAAATGCTCCCTATATTTGGCAAAATTTACCCTTTATCAATTTATTCTTATTTTCTATCTAAATTTCACATGAGATTTCTTATCCATTTATATTTATTAATTAAAATAAACATACTCATGTTTAACTTTTACTTTCCGATAATAGCCTAGTAGATGGAGGGCCGTTAAACCTATGAGTGCTTCTTATTTAAAGCGTGCCGCTGAAAAGCAAAAGATCTCCAAGTTTCTTTCTTACAAAGAGTACTTGGAAGCGATCTATTTGTTCCTCAAAGAAGATCTTTCTAAGTATTCTTTCAAACAATACTCAGCAGACCTAGCGGTAGCACCTGACAATGCAAGCTGGTTGATCATCACCGGCCGAAGAAAACTGACGGAGTCATCTGCAAAAAAAATCGCCGCAGCTCTCGGACTCAAAAAACTTAGACGACAGTATTTCTTAGCACTCGTTAAGCAAAACAATGCACGGGTTCCTGAAGATCAAGAAAAGTGGATGAAAAAAGTCCATCAATTGAAATGGAAAATAGAACAAGACGCCAGTCATGTCGGCAGTCTCGAATATTGCTCAAAATGGTATTTTCCTATTATTCGAGAGCTCGTCGGCCTCATCCAGTTTAACCCCAACCCCAATTGGATCAGCAAAGTGCTCTTCCCCAAGATCCTCCCTAAAGAAGTTGAATACGCATTGGAGACTCTACAGAAACTCAATTTCATTCACTACGATAAGAAACAAGACCGATTCCAGCAGTCGCAGGACAAAGTAGACCCGACCCTTGAGATGGATAAAATCGCGACGCTACGATATCACCAACATATTTTGCAGCTGACTTACAACTGTATCAACCAAGTTCCTGAAGAAGAGTACGACATTAATGCTTTGACTCTTCGATTATCGAAAGAAGGCTTTGATAAAGCCAACAAAATTTTGCTGAAAGCCTGTGAGGATATTTTTGCTCTTGAAGAAAAACCAGAACAAACGCATGCGTTGTTTCAAATAAATACCCAGCTGTTTCCGTTAACTAGGTCGAAGGAACTGAAGAAATGAATCACATACTCATAAAAAATATACTGATTTTGACACTTCTTGGCTTAAACAGTAATTGCGGCACTTGGATAGGCAAGCCGAAGGACAACACAAAGCCCACCGAAAATCAGAACAACTATTTGGTTGAAAAAGACCGCCCCAAGGATAGCCAAGGAAACACAGCGCAAATCAATTTAACAGTTCAATTAAAGAAATCCCAATCAACACAGCTAATCGAAAATGAGGCCCTCTATGCAAACGACGACATCATCATCAACCAAGTACGCATCAACCTAGCAGCTGTTAAACTCAAAGCCTCTTCTGAAGCCGATGAGCAAGAATCGACTCTCGATGAAAAACTTAAAGAGGAACGCGAAGAAAAATTAGCTGTTTACAAGGCAGAATTACAGCAACTCGAAGAGCAGTGGACGGCAGCAGAACTGAAGACCGACCAGCGCTTAGCGGCCGCTTCCACTGAAGAAGAGGAGGAAGAAATTCTTGCCGATTGGAGAGCCCAGCAAAAAGCCTTTGATGAGCGCGAAGCTGATATTTTCTTTGAAGTTGAAAGAGCAGAGCGTGATTTTGATTTGGAAAATGACCCAAACAATCTCCTTAAAACCCCAACTCTCATTGATTTCCAAAAATCGACTTCACTAGCGGTTTCTGACATCGAAGGAGACGTGTTTGATGGTACTTACAGCCGCCTTGAGCTTCTCTTATCTCCGAGAAGAGCGAAAGATGACGAAGACATCCTTAATCATGCAGTGTATGTATTCGGCGAGGTACGCGTTGACGGAAAGATGAAAGCTTTCATTTACACCTTTGATGGTACGCGCAAGCTTAGCATACAATCAAAGAATGGCCTCAGCATTTCTTCAACTGCCCTAGCCAATGAAATCATCGCTGCGTTCGATATATCCTCTTGGGTTGAAGGGATCGAATTTGACGACCTGAAGGCTGATGAAAAAGAACCGGATTTGGTTATAATCAATAGCGAAGCCAACGAACCCTATTACGACCGCTTTATCAACAATATCTTCAACTCATCGACAGTCGGCAGAGATGAAGATGGCGATGAACTCTTAGAAGATAATGAAATCTAGGCTTTTACCACTCCTATTATAACCGCAGCCTATGCCATGCCCACAAACCGTGGGCTCAAACTCCCTATCATGCCCACAAACCGTGGGCTCAAACTTCCTATCGCGCCTACAAACCGCCCACCCCCTCAAACATCGAGGCAAAGGCCCTCAACACACAATAATATGTTTATATTTTTTTTGTTTTATTGATCGTATTTTTTATAAATTATTATAATTATTGCATTATTATTATTTTTTAATGTTTTTATTATTTTTGCCGATAAGGATATTGAAGGTTATGAACTGGAGGTTTACATGCACAAGTTGTTACTGATCGTTTTACTCTTTTTATCTTTTGGATGTGGTCAACAGAATATAATTTGCGATCTTGGATTGAAAGACAAGAATCAATGTGAAAGCAAAACTCAACATACCCCCAACCCTCCTCCCCCTGAACAAAGATCCGTCTCCCTTACCTGCTCGGTAACTCCTAAAGGTATTCACCGTCTCAACAACGTTGAGTATCGTAACACCCTGAACTCGCTTTTCGATCTTAGCTTTGATCCCACCGACGGTTTTCCTAAAGACACCGGCGCAAATGGATTCCTTAACGTCGCTGAAGGCATGAATCTCAGTGATGTCTTTGTCGAAAAGCATTATGTATCTGTCGAGCGCGTCGCAAAGGAAGTCAGCCAAAATCTCCCTACCAGTTTAAAAATTCTATCTGACTCAAGCTGTCTCACTAATCCTTCCATTGACGATCAATGCGCGCAATCAACTTTAGAAAGTCTGGCAAAGTATATTTTTAGACGCCCAGCGACCCAGCAAGAAATAGAGAAGATGAGACAAGTGTACCAAACCTCTAAAGCAATTGATGGTCTGGTCGCCACAGGCTTTGAAGGGACTCTGACAAGCCTCTTGAGTTCTCCTAACTTTCTCTACCGTTCTGAATTTGGCAGTGCAACAGACGCTGATAAGAACAAGCTGAGCGACTACGAACTTGCATCGCGTCTGTCTTATTTCCTCTGGTCTGATATGCCCGATGATGCCCTATTTAAACTCGCCGAGGAAAGTAAATTATCTGATAGCCAAATCTTAAAACAGCAGCTCATGCGTATGCTTTCAGATGCCAAAGCCATGCGTTTCATTGAACAATTTGTTGGTCAGTGGCTGTCTCTCACAAAACTGAAAGACGTTCAAAAAACACAAGCCAATAGCACTCTTAGTCCTGAACTTAGACAGGCCATGCTCACTGAAACCCAGCTATTATTTAAATCATTTATCGATGACAAGAAAGACTTCAGGACTTTTTTAACCGCCGATCATACATATCTTAACAGTACACTCGCGACACACTACGGATACGAAGGTATGACGGGAAGCTCATTTATCGAAGTCGCTATACAAAATACCGAACAAAGAGGCTTCTTAGCACATGCGTCTTTTCATACGGTGAGCTCACATCCCGATGAATCATCTCCCGTGATCAAAGGTAAATTTGTGCTTTCAAATTTATTATGCTCTCCACCACCACCGCCGCCGCCTAACGTCGACACAAATACAAGCGCAGAAGATCTCGCGACTCAATCAAAACGTCAACGAATCAGCGCACACTCACAAAACCCAGCCTGTGCAAGCTGTCACCAAACGATGGATCCGATTGGTTTTGGCTTAGAAAACTTTGATCTTATCGGCAGATGGCGCGACTCTTACTCAGATGGGGTCACCGTAGATGCAAGCGGCCAACTACCTGACGGCCAAAGCTTCTCCACAGCAAGTGAGCTCGCAACTATACTTTCACAAGACGAGAGATTTCCGAAATGCGTCGTCAAAAAACTCGTCACATATAGCCTTGGAAGGACTTTATCCGACAAAGAGCAGTGCCTCATAGACAGCATGAGTCAGAAGTTTAGTGAATCAAACTATGACTTATTACTGTTGATTGAAGAAATCGTTTTTAGCGGAAGTTTTAACTATCATACCGTTACTGACACAGCTATAGACGCTCCACTCGATAAGATGGCACCAAACACTCCTTCTGCGGCACTTAGTTTTGATAATGACATCAAACCGCTGATGCAATCAGATTGTATCGCTTGCCATGGTGGTTCTTCAAAAGTTCCTCTCACGAACTACCAGCAAGTCACCGCAAATGTCGAACAAGTCGTGAGCGCCATTGAGGAAGGCAGGATGCCGCCAAGCGGCCCTTGGTCAACGACAAACATTGAAAAAGTAAAAAATTGGAAACAACAAGGTCTTACAGAATAACAATTGGGGGTCAAAATGAACTTTAATCGAAGACACTTCTTAAGAGGAGCGGGCGTTTGCCTATCTCTGCCGCTACTTGAAAGCATGAAGCCATTTACTCCTCTTTTAGGAGCACCTTCGGCAGCAACACCAAAGAGATTCATGGCTTTTTTTGTGCCAAATGGCCTCACACCATCTGATATCGAGCCGCAATCAACAGGCGCTCTGCTTAACTTGCCCGACCTTCTCGTACCCTTAAAAGACTTTACACAGGATTTTTCACTGATCAGTGGATTGAGCAATCATGACATCCCCAATAGGCCGGACATCATACCTGACCCCCATGAAGCAGGCACAGCCTACTTTTTAACCTCAACGATTGCAGAAAAGACAACCATCGCTAGTAAGGCAAAATGTGGTGAGTCTATTGATCAAATGATTGCTGCACAGATTTCTTCAATGACACGATTAAAGTCTTTGGAAGTGATCGCTGAAAAAGACGGTAACAAACCAACGGACACAGGCTTTCACCCTCTTTATAGACAAACGATTTCGTTTAACAGTGACGGGACACCGCGCATCCCTCAGAGTGACCCATCAGCAATCTTTGAAACAATTTTTGGAACTTCACAGTCAACCAATGATTCGAGGGCCATGAACGAAAGAGTAGCCTTAAGGAAGAGTATTCTTGATTATGTTCTAGCTGACATCTCAAGTTTGAAGACTCAGACAAGCTCTGCTGACCAAAAACTTCTTGATCAATATTTCACTCAGCTACGCGCCATTGAAAAAAAACTCGCCCAAGAGATACCGGAACAATGCAAAAGTCATCAAAAACCGGGGTCTCAAGCCACCAATAGTCCTTCCAGCTGGTCACAAACAATCATCGACCTTATCGTACTGGCTTTTCAATGTGACTTGACTCGCGTTGCAACAATGCTTTTAAGCGCAAGCCTTAGCGATCGACCTTTTTCAGAAATCAGCGTCACAGGAGGCCACCATGCCCTATCTCACCACGGCGGTATTGCTTCCAAAAAGAGCCAATTGAAAGAGATAGAAACTTGGGAAATGCAGCAATTTGGTTATCTTTTAAAAAGACTAAAAGAAACGCCAGACGGCAATAGCAACATGCTCGACAACACACTACTTCTTCTTGGGCCGGAAATGGCTGATGGTAACAATCATAGCTTCGAAAACTTTCACTATGTTGTTGCCGGCGCCAAAGGTTTTATCAAACAAGGAGAACACATTAAGTTCGAACTTAATGAAACAAATGTCTGCGCCAATTTAAACAAAACCATTCTCGATGTCTTTTCTCTCGATCACCAAAATTACCCTAACGCAAATGCTTTACTGGAATCTATCAAAGCCTAAGAAAGGAATAAACGATGTTGAACACACTGAAATTGATTTTATTAACTTTAATCGTAAGCTGTGGGCCTCTTGAACCCAAACAAAAAAGCAATAAAGACCAGTTGTCGGACGCAACGGAACAAAAACCAATTATTTCAGATGGATCTTCTCGGCCGACAGTTGGTGGATCTGCACCAGTAGCGACGTCACCAACCGAAGGTGACATCTCCGGCAACCCCAACACCCTCAAACACACCTTCCGAAACGAGCAACGAAAATGGTGAGGACGAGTCTGAAGAAGAAAGTGAAGAAGAAAGCGAAGAAGAACAAAATTTAAGTGTTAACTGTAATGCAGAATGCAGTGAATTGGCAGAGATTCATTCCTTCGATGCTAATTCCTGCCAGGTTAGAATTTGCCAAGCTCCTGACAAAAATAGCTGCGAAGCATCATGTCAAGACGGTAGCGCCGGTTTCTCGAGCGCAAATGAGAATATTTGCATTGACTTATGTAGGTTAAACTTCAACGTAGAAAATGACTAAACTTTGTTAAATCACTCATCATACCACAGCCAGAAGCCGCAGGCTTCATCGGGCATCTAAACGCACCCCACAAAGAAAAACTGTGGGGTTGCTCGATTAAAGCTTAAGAGCGACGCTTCTAACGACTGGGTAACTACCAGTGCTATCACACCCATCTATATAAAGTTGTAATTTTTTACCTTTTCCAATGGCTGTGGATACGACATGGTAATTGTCTTTAAATTGTGAGTCGAATGGTAGTAAAACCCATCCTTTTTTAGAGTGTTTTATGCACTTTTGAGGATTAATGGACTGCGAGTGCAAAACCAACACACCGTCGTAATGATAATT
>CAZBDM010000211.1:0-7094 GCA_964490675.1 uncultured Oligoflexales bacterium | reverse complement strand
TCGGCGAGGGTGCTGGCGGAAGGTTGGCCAAGAATCTTTAAGGCAGCCTGGGCAGTCGGATGTAGTTTTGTCACTCCACCTACCGTGCCAACGGCGATGGGAAGTTCGATTTCACCATACAGATCGCCGTGTTTTGTCTTTTGCCAGCGTGCCATCGGCCGGTACTGACCGTCACGACAGCTATAAGCGTGGCATCCTGCCTCGACAGCCCGCCAATCATTTCCCGTAGCGATGACAACAGGATCAATACCGTTCATAACGCCTTTGTTGTTTGTCGTTGCTCGATAGACATCGTGGTAAGCAAACAGATAAGCCTGCTCGATGCGTTCAACAACTTCTTTGCCATCAAAATCACGATTGTTAAAGGCTTCGTGAGGAATTTCACAAGTTGCTTTTGAGACGCGCCGGTCGTTGAGGTTTGTTAAAATTCTAAGACCGATATCACAACCTGGAAAGAGGTCTGGCATAAAGGTTGAGACGCGTTCACACATTGTGTTGACTATGTTTGCGCCCATAGCGTCGCGGGTATCGATGTGCAGATGAATGACGAGACTTTTGATTTCTGAGATATATCGCCAGGTAAGATCTTTGGCGCCACCGCCACGTGCGATCAGTCTGTTCTGTCCTTGGTTCGCGAAGTCGATAAGAGCTGCCTTATGTTCGCTCAGGACTTTGTCGACATCAGTTTCGTCTTCCAAAAACACTTGAATCTGACCGGTCATCACCGGGTCGGTGCTTGACGTGCGAAATCCTCCGCCATTTCTAACGAGTTTTGCGCCGTGACTAGCTGCGGCCAAAACACTGCTTTCTTCTACAGTCATTGGAACGAGATAGTCTTTGCCGTTAATGAGAAAGTTCGTTGCGATCCCTAGCGGCAGGCCGTAGGACCCAATGGCATTTTCGATAAATACATCGACCAGTTGATGGCTGAGGCTTCCTTCGTGAGATAGGCTAGCAAGCTCATCGGGGGCTAGCTCACTAAAGTCGGCAATGATTTTTCGTCTTTCACCGATTGGTAATTCGTAGAAGCCGGGAAGTCTCGAGCTCATACCAGAATTAGATTCCAAGATTCTCTCCTTCACTGGGGTCGTAGACCTTTGTTTGCAAGTCTTCTAATGTGCTGCTACCGGTGCAAAGCATAGCCGTCTTGAGGCCTCGTGCGAACATTTCGAGGGTGTTGGCAACTTCTTCCTGGCCAATGAGAGCAGCTTTCAGCAATGGTAAGCCTATACCTACCATGTTTGCTCCCAAGGCTAAAGCCTTTGCCGCCATGAGCCCGTCGCGCATGCCGCCCGTTGCTATTATGTCAATGTTTTTAGTGGCTTGCTTAACCTGACGGAGAGAGTCAGCAGTGCTGATACCCCAGTCTCGAAAGCTTTCAGCGATCGAAAGAGTGATCCGGCTAGAAGATCTGAGGCCTTCAATATAGCCCCAAGAGGTGCCGCCTTTGCCACCAACATCGATCGCCTTGACACCGCAATCAACGAGTTGCTTCGCTGTCTGGTGATCGATGCCGCAGCCGACTTCTTTGACGACAACTGGAACCGAAAGACTTTGGCAGACGCTCTCAATACACGTAAAAAGTCCTCTAAAATTGCGATCGCCTTCTTCTTGAATCAGCTCCTGTAAAACATTGACGTGTATGGCAAGCGCATCGGCATCAATCATATCTACTGCTGCTTGAGCGAATGCAGCCGGATTGTTGGAGGTTACAAGTTGGCCGATGCCTAAATTGCCGATAAGAAAAAGGTCAGAAACCTCATGTTTCAATCTGAAAATGTCGCGGTGCTCAGGGTTTTCAATAGCGATACGTTGAGAGCCGACGCCCATTGGGATTTTATACTGAGCGGCTGTTAGGGCGAGATTCTTATTGATCTCTCGGGCTCGATCGATACCACCTGTCATTCCTGTAATCAGTAAGGGTAATGAAAATTGTTGTCCGAGAAAACAAGACCGACAATCAATATCCTGCCAATTCAGCTCAGGCAAAGACTTTGGTCGCAACTGCAATCTATTCAAACCATTGTCCTTGTCGCTCGACTCGACGTCTTCCTCGTTACAAATGTCAATGTGTTGATTTTTTCTGATGCGGTGCAACAGGTCGGTCAATTTCATGCGTTCTTCTTGCGTGTCTGCTTTTAGGACAATGTCATGAGGACTCAGTTTCTTGTCAAGATTAAGGTCAAAAGACAGCGCTTGATCGCCGGCCAAGGCGATAGCAACGATATTTCGATGTTCCGAGACATCGATCGTTTTATCGCTGTGGAGAAAAAACCGCGTCGGTGAGAGCGCACGCAGAGATAAGGTCTGTTCACCAAGTTTGCAGACGAGGGGGTGTCTAAGTTGGATCTGTTGGCGATGTGAGTTATATTGGTTCATAATTTACTTTTTCTAACTATCCGGATGTTTTTAATAATGTATTAAAGTTGCTAAGGAAAGTAGAATCTTGGTAACGAAGTTTGCAGGTGGCGCAATTTGATCCTACTGGAAGGCATAAACAAATCTTTCGAAGAGAATCAGGTCCTTAAAGACGTAAACATCACGATCGAGAGTGGCGAAAGAATCAGTCTCACCGGTCCGGGTGGTTGCGGAAAGACCACCCTTCTCAAGGTTCTTCTGGGGCTGATCAAACCAGATTCAGGTCGTGCCGAACTTATGGGAACACCTCTTAATGAGGTCAGTAGTAAGGAACGTATAGAGGTCTTGAAAAAGGTCGGAATGGCCTTTCAACAGGGTGGATTGTTTGACTTTATGACCGTTGGAGACAATCTACGCTTCGCCATGGACAACATGACCGAAAAAAGCAAACAAGACATGCAGCAAACCATCACCGATTTACTGAATTCTGTAAAACTCGGTCATACGGAAAATATGTTTCCGCACGAGCTTTCTGGTGGGATGAAGCGGCGCGTCGGTATCGCAAGAGCGCTTTGCACTGATCCTATCGTGGCCATTTTCGACGAACCGACCGCTGGTCTGGATCCGGTCACTTCGACGATTATTCTCAACATGATCAAGGAATTAGGTGCTCGTAACGACGAAGCAACGCTGATGGTTTCGACGTCGAATGTTGAAATCGCCATTCGTTTCGCTGATCGGGTTGTCGTTATGGGCGAAGACGGTGATATTGCTGCAGATGGACCTTGGCGAGAATTGTTGGTGACCGGGCCCGATTGGGTGAAACACTTTCTTGGGACGAGGTTTATTGGTCTTGACCTTGACTATGCTATAGAACTTGATTTACCCAAACCATTCATTGATTTGCACTGGCATGATGTAAGGACCTAAACGATTCCATGTACTACTTTCTAAAGTCTACTTCTTTCCTGTTCAGTTTATTTCCCAATTCTTGGCTTCACAATATTGCCCGTTTCTTTGCTTGGCTTGCCTATAAGGTGCTTGGTTTCAGGCGAAAAACCGTAGAATCTAATCTTCGCATCGCATTTGGAGATAAGTGGGAGGATGAGAAAATCACAGAGGTGGCCCTTCAATGTTACTACCATTTCTTTCTGACCGCTTTGGAGTTCATGGCCTCCTATAAAGGGGACATGCCCGAGTGGATCGAGTTTGAAGGTGAAGAACACCTCAAAAAAGCCTTAGCTAAAGACAAAGGCGTCTTTATTCTATGTATGCATATCGGTAATTGGGAGGCGATGGGTTCGGCTGTATCGAAAAGACTCGTTCCTTCGCATGTTGTTGTCAAAAAGGTCGGTTCGGAATCGGTCAATCGTTTCGTTAGTGAAACGCGAGCGAAGAATAACTTTCTTGTCATCGAGCGTAAAAAGAAAGGTGACGCGATCAAAAAGATCATTAATGTCTTAAAGAATAAAGAAGTCGTTGGATTTGTCATGGATCAAGCGCGACCAGGGGCTCCAAGACTTCCTTTCTTTGGTAAACCTGCAAAGACAAATACTGGTCTTGCCTTCCTTCTTGCAAAGAATCCTGTACCCGTTGTCTTGGCATACGATCATCGCATCGGCGTCAAGAAGCATCGGGTCATTTTTGAACCTGAAATCGACTTACACCTGTCTGGTGATAAAGATGAAGATATTAAAAATATGACGATCTTGTTTAATCAGAAATTAGAGCACGCCATACGCACTCGGCCCGAGCAGTACTTTTGGTTGCATAAGCGCTGGAAGTAAGGGTTTTTGAAATGACTGGTTGTCGACATCAATCATCAGCGGCAAAGCTCTCAACGCTTGACAATGACTCAACCTGGTTTTTTATTGTTACTGTTAAGAATTATTGAAAAAAATGAACCTCGAAAACTTTTGACATTGTCAATTGAGTAACGAGATCGCTCAAAACGATATGACCCATTGAAAATAAAGACAAAATCAGTGATACAATTTTCGATCGAGCTTTACCGTGAAGCTCATTTGCAAGCCCTTCACATCTAATAGCAAAACAGAGACCATTAACTTTCTTCAAAAATGTTCAACAACTCCAGGGATTAGCATTGATAAGCCTTCGCTGAGCAGTTGATTTCCTTTGTTGGAAGCTTATTTGCTAAATGACATGCAGCACGTACCACTTTTTTAGTCTCCACAATTGGGATGTTGTGGAAATAATTTGAGGAGTCAAGAAATGAAGTTTTCGGGATTAATTTTACTATCAAGTATTATGTTTGCCTTAGGTTGTGGTGATGTCACGAGTACCAATCACCGAACGCAAGGAGAAGACGTTGAGGAGGTTGAAAAAAGAGACCCAGCTAGCTTCGATCCGAGTCAAGCAAGCGATGAAGATGAAGCTTATGGTGAAGAGCTCATTGCAGACTTTGACAGCAGTGAAGAAGGTTTAGCGCTAGCCAAGCCGAAGCGTATACCAACAGGTTACAAATACGAAGGCATCAGGTTTACGGCCTTAAACGTCAACTCTAATGGAGCTCCTGTTTACCGTGCTTACAACTGGAAAACAGGTGACCACTTTTATACGACGAGCGCACGTGAATTAGGAAACGCAGTGAAGTGGTATAACTATCGCTTCGAAGGTGTAGCCTTTAAGAATGGCGGTGACACAAAGCTTTATCGCCTGTTTAACAGAACAACCGGTG
The DNA here is from genome assembly GCA_964490675.1 of uncultured Oligoflexales bacterium. GTDB lineage: Bacteria > Bdellovibrionota_B > Oligoflexia > Oligoflexales > JAWKNZ01 > CAZBDM01. Next base: position 2,038 of record CAZBDM010000211.1, on the reverse strand, counting down.
ATCACTTTTATACGGCGAGTGCTGACGAAGCACTAAAGGCAACTAAGTATTACGGCTATCGATACGAAAGTGATAACATGCGTGTCATTTGTGCGGGAGCCTGTGAAAATGGCCGATCAACGATCAATATCCATAGCTTTCTAGGAAGCAGAGGAGATCACTTTTACTCAACGACTGGTTACTAAAAAAAACCAGCTTCAACCCCTTTCAATCTGACGGTGTCAGCCCTCTTTTTTCTATGTGTGAAAAAGGGGGCTCGCTTTGTTATGGGGTGGCTAAGCTTTTTTTAATGCTATTTTCCTTTGGGGGGACTATTCTGAATCTATTATTCTTGAGGGAGGATACGTGGGAATCTCATTTAACTACGAAAAAGCTAAAAACACTAAAACGAGAAAGTTTCCTTACTTACCGCGTTTTGGTGTTTTTTTAGACGTGGGTGGACGCACCTTTGTCTATAAACAAACACCGGTTTTAGAAACACTAGCAAATCTTATCGAACGTGGTGTCAATTTGGCAAATTTGCTAAAAATTAATAAAGAGCAGTTTTCAGAGATTCAGTTTCCCAGAGAAAAGAAACCACGCATTATTAAGACATCAGCCAAAACAATCTCTGTTAAAAGACGCTGAGATTACTAGTTGAGCCAATCTTGGGTGCTGGTTGTCGATATTTTTGACACATGATCGATACCAGCGTGTTTCATTGCCTCAGCCCATAGCTTTTCTTCAGGGACGTTAAAAATGAGCTCAGAATCAAGAGCTGTTGTGATCCAAGCTCCACTTTTGATTTCCTCCTCAAGCTGACCAGGACCCCAACCAGAATAGCCGACAAAAAAGCGGTAAGGATAAAGTGTTTCCGGTCTTCCTTGTCTTAAGAGCTCATAATCTTCTGGATAGGTATAGTGATCAACCATGGTCACAAGTGTGCTTCGATCTGATGACAGCATCATGCCTGGAGCTATTTGATAATCTTTAGAAAAGTTGCATTGATTATGGAGAACAAAACCGGTTTGTGACATCACAGGACCAGCTGACCAAACCGGAATACCCTCTGGAATGACGCATTCATTAAGGGAAACAACATCGTTAAGATCAAGACCGCTGGTGCGATTGATGATAAATCCAAATGATCCTTCCTCGTTGTGATCGATGACCAAAATGACAGCTTTTTCAAAAACACTGTCTTGAAGCTGTGGTGAAGCGATCAACAAACAAGGACTTTCAAGGGTATCTTTCATGACTATGACCATCCTTACTGAGAGCGATAAGTCCCTGATCAACGAATAATTTTTAATGGGTTTAAAGAGCTCTCGTTATTATACCGCTAAATACAAAAGAATTAACCGAAAAACTGATAAAAGATTGGCGGTTTGTTGTTTGGTAATTAACATTAAAAATTTGATGATCTTAAAAATCATTGCTCTTTTTTCGTTGCAGGTTAGTGCCTTCGATCTGCAAACATTGGGGGGAGTGCGATATCTGGACCACAATAATCTCATTGGTGCTGAGCGCGGATCTGGCGAAGAATATGGTGTAAGAAGTCACTTTTACATAGATCCACAGGGCGAATATGTGGGGCTTGGTCTCTATTACGGTCAAGCAACCTATTATTTCGACGAGACTGCCGGTAATGCGATCGCAACAACAACAGCTGAGGGAGATTTCAACGGTCAAATTTATGGTCCCAGTGTGATGGTAAGAATCCCATGGGTGTATGTACAGCCCTATGCGCAGTTTTCCTATGTCATTGGCGAATACACTTATGAGTTGAAGAAAGCGAGTGACTTTGTGGAGAGTAGCCTGCGTTCGCAAATCTCCAGTGAGATAAAAAATGAAGTGAGAGGGATTAGAAGTACGATTGGTATTCGCTATGGTGGCATGTTTGGGTTTTTTGCTGAATACAATGAGTCGCGCGAGACTCTGATTGTTAAATCTATCACAGCCAAGACGGTGAGTTTCATTGATGGTGAAGCGCAACCTATTGACCAAGCCGACTCAGACTTCGAGGAAAGTCTGCAGGATTTAATTGGACAGCGTTTTG
>CAZBDM010000210.1:3117-7103 GCA_964490675.1 uncultured Oligoflexales bacterium | reverse complement strand
TCTTTTTGTTGAACCTGCTGGGTTGCTTCTTGAAGCTGACTCTTGGCATTATTGAGAGCCCCTGAAACAGCTGCCAATTGAGATGTCATCTGCTTTGACTCTTGTTTGAGGTCTTGAATTTGTTCCTGACTCTGTTTTTTTAACTCGGCTAGCTGCTTGTTGTATTGGGCACTGGAAATCTTTGCATTTTTCCGAGATTGTTTGAGAGCCTGAACTTTCTGGTTAAGATTTTGATTGATCTCTTCGATTTCCTTCTGGTTTTGTGCGATGATTTTCTGTTTCATCTCGATTGAAGCCGATAGAGATTCGATTTCTTGAGATTTTTGTCTCAACTCTTGTCTTTTTTGGGCAATGACATCTTCATTTTTCTCAATCTGACGCTGTTTAAGCTCAATTGTCTTTTCCTTTTGGGAAATAATTTTTTCTTGCTGAGTGATCGTACGCTCTTGATCCTTGATTGTTTCTTCCTGCTCTTTGATCTCTTGTTCCTGAACAGCGATCTGTTCTCTCTTCTTCTCGATGATTTCTTCGCGAGTTTTCATACCGGCTTTGGCGAGTACGTTGGCATTGATAATATTTCGAACGATCTGCTGGTATTTATTGAGAGCGCGGGCTTTTTTATCATTTTCAAGCATCTGGCGGCGTAGTTCTGACTTCTCTTCTTCGGCTTTGTCTTCAAGAAGCGTCAATTTATCCATAAGCTCTTCGTAGACTTTTTGTTCTTCTTGAGCAGCATAGTTTTCTAAGTATTCATCTTTGAGGGTATTATATACTTTGTTCTGAGCTTGTAGATCTTGTGTTTCACTGACAAGTTTCTGATACTCCAAACTCTTCTGGATACTAAACGTACCATTTCTCAAACTCGAAGTGACATAGAGTAAAAGGAAGACTAGTGACAAAACCATAAATAAGTCACTATAAGATGACCACATCGTTCCGTCTTCGCCTTTTGCTTTTATTTTGTTGTAATCAAGTGACATGTAGAGATGCCCGTCCACTTTAATGTTATTAAAATGCCTTAATCTGGAAATCGGTCAGTTTTTTTTTATTATTAAATTATTTTTAGCGGAATGATTTCTGAACGGTAAGATTGTTGATTCAAAAGTGGATTTTGGCGAGTTATCTAAACGAAATCATAACATTAATAAGAATTTTTAGAAGACAAACCCAAGCTGGATTTATCCTCTATTATTTCGTACCTTTAAGATTTGACCTATGTAGACGCGGCTACGGTTACCCTTGAAGCGATTGATTTGCTTCAATTCCCTAACCGTTAAGCCAAACTTTTTGGCAATTTTGAAAAGACTATCCCCACGGCGTACCCGGTAACGAGTTAAGTTAGAGGATTTAACCTTTAAACGCGCTCCTGGATAAATCGTATTTTTTCTTAAGCCGTTAAGTCTTTTCAGTTGAGCAACAGAAGTTCGGTATTTCGATGCAATGCGCCCAAGGCTTTCCCCACGCCTTACCACATGAATCTGGTAGGAATCACCACTCATCGCAATAGCCGGGCTGCCGCTAATCTTTAACCTTTTGCCCGGATGGATAACATTAGAGCGCAATCCATTAAGGCTTTTGATTCTTGAAACAGATATGCGATGCTTGCGGGCAATCAAACCAAGACTTTCCCCTCTGCGGACAATATGTATTTGATTCGCGCTTGCGATACTTCTCATTTTGATCGGTTGTAGTTGAGCGATTTTTTCATTGATTTCATCACTGATTTCTGTTTTCGGTATCCAGACTTCGTACTCTTTAATCCCTACAGGAGTAAGCCCTCTTCTAATGTGTGGATTGTGCTTTTTGAGATTGGTCAAAGAAACGTCTAGTTGTTTTGAAATTGAAGACAACCTCACTGGCGAAGGTACCTTGACGGCTTCAAGCTGTGGTAAAAATTCAATGTCTTGATCGATCGTAAAGCCAAATTTCTCTGGATTATGTCCGATAATGGTCGCAGCAATAAACTTAGGAACGTAATTCATTGTTTCTTTTGGCAATGCGCGTTTTTCTACCAGTTCCCAAAAATCCCTTGTATTTGCTTTCATAATTGATCTTAGTATTCGAAACTCGCCAGCGTTGTAGGCAGCCATAGCCAAATACCAGTTTTGGAAGACGTTATAGAGATCAAGAAGATACATTGCAGCGGCATTGGTTGCTCTGACAGGGTCGCGTCTCTCATCAACATAGTGATTGACTTTAAGCCCATAGCGTCTACCTGTTTCTCTAATAAATTGCCAGACCCCAACAGCACTTGCATGAGATTTTGCGTGCGTGTTAAAACCGCTTTCGATCATCGCCTGGTAGTACAAGTCAGTTGGGATATCGTAATCCTTGAGGATTGACTGAATCATTGCACGATAATACTCACCACGATTGAGAAATCTTTGAAAGCGATCGCGGTCTCTTTCAGTGAAATAACGAATCCACCATTGTACTTTTTCATTGATCTCCATTGGAATACGTATGTTCTTAACATTAATGTCCTGCAATTGACTGCTTGCGATTTCATTTTGATTCTCTGATGACTCATCTGTTATCTCAGATTCTTCGAATGGTTTTTGCTCATCGCTCGGATAAAGAACCTGACTTTTATGGGCGAGATCCGAATCTACTTCAGCAATCATTTTCTTGAGCTCATCATCACCACTCTTTTCGATCACAGATTTTGTGCGATCAATAACGACAGCTTCTTGCTGATTTTCGTAAATACAGGAAGTCGTGACTATGGTGAGAGCGATAAAAAATGAAAAATTTTGAAGATTCACCGTAAAGGCTCCTCGTAGTTAAATATGTTCATGAAGCGATTCAGCAAACAAGGTATGGCGACGAACTATTGATAACCATTCTATCAGAAATTACTAGGCATAAATAGGTCGAAGGTCAATTTTTCCTATTGTGAGAAAGAGATGAGAAGTTGATGAGGATCTTAATTTTTTGCCCTTTGATAATTCCATTCATACATCGATGCCATATCGCGTAGATCGACAACAGGACTTTCTCCATAACGGTCTCTTTTCATGTAAACCTTGCCGGTAAGATTGTAAGTTACACATCCTGTCAACATTGAAGCCATAATGGCAAACAAAATTACTTTCATGGTTTCCTCCGTTTTGATAGTCATCGGCAATTCTTGTTTTTTTTTAATATTCATTTTGATTTGACAATTGGTAAAAAATGAAACAAACGGAGAAGCCGCTAAAGTTACATATGCTTCACTAGGTAATAGTTTCCTATTCATCAAGAGTTAATCTTGAAAAATACTATGTAAAATTGGCATTCTGCTGCAAAATTCCTATTGACGTCCTCCTCCAGCTAAAGCAAGAGGTTTTCGCCAACATTCTGATAAAGCAGCAAAACCGAGCTTTTTTGCTTTAGGAAGCTTTCTGTTTAGAAAATTCACCCGAAGGTCCACGCCAGAGTTGTTCAACCCTTTCTACGAGCTGATTCATCGATTCTTCACTGATATCTTTTTCATTAAGAATATGAAGATTCTTTTCGACAACCTCCGCGGCTTTGATCTGGCTGTGCTCATGCAGGAAGTCAATACAACGGGTGTAATCTTTCATTCTGAGAAGCGTACTAGCGAAGGATTTGTTTAGATTGAAGGCCTGATAGAGCTGATTTGCAATGGTATAGTCTTTGAGAGACTCAAGTGCTTGGCCATGATGAAGCACAACGATTTCATCGTAGTTTTCCGCATTAGACACAATCGTTCCTACAACCTGCATACGAGTCGACTGATTGAGTCTTTCCCAGAAAGTGAGGCACAAACCAGGCTCGTGATGGATTCTTTCTACAATGTGCTTGGAAAGTGTTGGCGAATTGATCGTGTTACTCCAGATAGCAAAGTTTTGCACATTTCTTGGAGTTAAGATCTGCTCATCAACGAGGAGTGCAACTTGTGTCGCAGTTAATCGCTGTAATATTTCTTTAGCATTGAGTTCTGATTCCATATAACTTGCTAAAAAATCGTATTTTCCTTCTCG
>CAZBDM010000210.1:0-3107 GCA_964490675.1 uncultured Oligoflexales bacterium | reverse complement strand
GTCGCAAATTCATAGATCTCATTGTGGCTAAGTAGATGACTGTAAGCTTCCAAAACACCATCGGCATAGTCTGCTTTTACGAAGGAAGAAGCTGCATCGGCGAAATAGCGACAGTCAAGTTCGCCCGCACAAAGGTAGGCATGTCCAGCTTCCTGGAATTTGCCTGCTTCGTCATAGTAATACGCCGCTCGCTCATGCATACCGTGACGCTGATAAACAGCAGCTGCACGAACGGGGGTTTTTAGACGTAAGAGAATAGCTACTGCTTCATCAATAAAACCGTTGGACTCGAGAACTTCAATGGCACGCCTTTGAAAGTTAATCTCTTCAAAGATCTGGGCAGCTTCAAAAACTTCACCGGCCTCCAGTAGTTTTTCAGCTTTCTCGTGTTTCGTTTTATCCTCTTTGGTCATCTTCGAGGGAATATCTGTCTGGCGGAAACGAAACTCAGTATCTTTCCCTCCGCTATCACGCATGGCTGCCGCTCTACTGGCGGCCTTATAGATCATGAGGACCTTACGCACTCTTAGCGCTACGAAAGGAACAAGAGGCAACAGTATTAAAAGGGAAATAATCACAGCAATCCAGTGATTCGTTCCGGCAATTTGAATGATCTGATCTTGCATCATTAACCAACTACAAAAATGATTTAATTATCTATGGAAGATATCGGAGATAAAGCAAACGACCTAAAAGTTAGGTTTGTTAAATAAACCAAAAAATTGAGCAAAACCAATTGATTTCTGCACATTAAAAAATAAGAGACAAATATTATCGTCATTATAAGGTGTCAGCTTTGCGCTAATTGCTCACACTTTGAATAAATCCAAGTGAAACGCCCACCGTTAGCAGTGAACTGAGTGAGTCGGTACTCAAATGTTTCAGTTGAATAGTCGAGAAGTGGAAAAGTCAATCTCTCTATCCGCTCAAGTCTTTCGAACAAATCCGCTAATGCTAGCTCAAATAGAGCCCCCGGATAAGAGTTGGGGTAGTCGAGAAAGAGTTCTTTAAGGTGTCCCAGCTTGTTTTCATCTGCAAAGGCAAAGACATCACGATGATTCAGGCTATGGTCTCTCAGCTCAAGTACTTCAAAAGCGCCGAGGTCAAGATTAGCTAGTTTCACACCTTGCCAAGCCTTTAGACCGTGAACGATCAGTTTTTTACCCTTAACCTCCACCTTAACTTCTCGATCGTCAGAAAAAGCTTCTTCTATATGCAAAGCTTGTTGGTTTGCTGACAAGGTCTGACACATCAGCAGCAGAGCTACTGACAAGATTATTTTTTTCATGAATCGCCTATTCTCGAACATTTGCCGTCTATTTAGAGCGTAAATCTTTGCGAAGGATTTTTCCGACGTTTGACTTTGGCAGTTGATCACGAAACTCATAGATTTTCGGGACTTTGTAGCCTGTCATATTTTCTTTGCAAAAAGCTTTGAGCTCTTCTTTAGTTAACGATTTGTCGCTAGCGACAACAAAAAGTTTGACGACTTCTCCGCTTTTTTCGTCAGGCTCACCGACCGCGGCAGCCTCAAGAACTTTCGGATGCTGGACAACAATATCTTCAATCTCATTGGGATAAACATTAAAGCCCGAAACAAGAATCATATCCTTTTTGCGATCAACAAGCTTGACATAGCCGGCTTCGTTCATAAAGCCGAGATCACCTGTTTTAAAAAAACCGTCTTCAGTCATGACCTGTGCAGTCTCTTCAGGACGCTGCCAATAGCCTTTCATCACCTGCGGTCCTCGGATGGAAATTTCTCCCACTTCACCTAGCGCGAGGGGTTGGTTTTCTTCGTTAAGAATAGCCACTTCTGTCGAAGAGATCGGCAGGCCAATATTACCGTTAAATTCCTTAAGCGTAATCGGGTTGATGCAGGCTGCTGGCGAAGTTTCTGTCAAACCATACGCCTCGAGGAGCATCCTACCTGTGACTTCGTTCCAACGGTCAGCGACAGCTTTTTGCACGGCCATGCCTCCTCCTAGACTCAACTTCAAAGCTGAAAAGTCAATGCTGTGAAAGTCAGCATTATTTAAAAGACCGTTAAAAAGAGTGTTCACCCCTGTGAAAGCGGTAAACTTCCACTTTTTTAGCTCCTTGATGAACCCGGGAATATCTCGTGGATTGGTGATCAGAACGTTAAGACCACCAATTGAAGAAAAGAAGACACAGTTAGCCGTCAATGAAAAGATATGGTAGAGCGGCAAAGGAGTGATAATGACTTCCTTACCTTCATCGAGGAGAGGAGAAAACCATGCTCCCGCTTGACAGACATTGGCAACGATATTGCCATGTGTCAGCATCGCACCCTTTGCGACACCGGTTGTACCACCGGTGTACTGAAGAAAAGCCAAGTCGTCATGATTAAGCTCGACCGGTTTAAAAGCACCAGCATCACCTTCGTAAAGAACTTGTGTAAAGCTATAAGCGTCTGGCAAATGGTAAGAAGGTACCATTTTCTTGACATATTTGAGAACGAAGTTGATTAAAAGATTTTTCGGGAAATCGAGAAGATCACCGATTTGAGTGACGATGACATGCTTTAGTTTGGTTTGGTCTTTGACCTTTTCAACAAGGTGAGCGGAGTTGGCAAAAACAACGATGGCATCTGCTCCAGAATCTTTTAGCTGATGCTCGAGCTCTTTTTCTGTGTAAAGGGGGTTAACATTTACCGCAACAAGCCCGGCTTTGTGTGCACCAAATAATGCAATGGGGTACTGAAGAATATTCGGCATCATGAGGGCAATGCGGTCGCCCTTTTTAAGACCCAATTTGTTTTGCAGAAAACTCGCAAACTGCGTGCTCATCTCGTCAATTTGTCCGTAAGTCAAGGTCTTACCGAAGTTGCAGAAAGACGGTCGGTCTTTAAACTTTCGAAAGGATTTGTTTAAAATATCAACAATCGATGAGTATTGACTGGGATCGACATCGTGGGGAATGCCTTCTGCGTAGCTTTTCAACCAAATTTTTTCCATTCACTTCGCCTCGGGTATTGTCTACAGATAAACAGATTTTATAAATTTTATTCGATTGTTTCGATAACTAATACTAAATTTTATTGACATACTTGATATAGATTTGTCGGAAAGGACACAAGTCAAACT
>CAZBDM010000209.1:0-7143 GCA_964490675.1 uncultured Oligoflexales bacterium | reverse complement strand
CGTTACGATTGGCGAGCCCTATGAGTTCACTCCGATCGTCTTGGTTAGGCACAGTCGTAGCATCACCTTTTGGTTCTCCTCGGTTATCAATGTGCTCCTCGACGATCTCAATAAACCGATTCCTCGCATCTTGAGATTCAAAATGCAAGGTCATTTGCTTGTCGTTTTGTGAAGCTATCCAGGCAACTCCTCCGACTGCAGCTAAAGCGACCAAACAAGCCACAGGCGCAGCGCAAACAAAAGCTAGCGGTGCAGCCGCGACTGTCGCAGCTTCACTTTGATTATCATCTTGTTGGCTATAGTTGCCGCAAGATTGATTGAAGGCGAGGACTAAGATCAAAATCATGCTATTTATCTTTGTCATGACCCAATTCCTTTCGAAACTAATTTCCTGGAGCATCTAGTAGCAACTGTTCTATCTCAGAGAGAGTCTTTTCAATGGCCCATTCGATGGCTTGCTCTGGGCCTGCCATGGCGAATCCATCATCATCATCTTTTGAATCAAATTGTCTCTTACGAAAACCGCCTTTAGGGTTTTTAGAGTAGACTTCCAAATGAGGGTAGTGGAAGGCGTATGTTCCCTTTAGGCCATATTCTGGCTTTAGCTTAACTTGGAAATCAGCATTGCCATCGATTTCAGGAATGACGCCTATTATGATCCGAGGCGTCATCAGTCTTTCTTTGAAGTCGGCAGGCATGAGTTCGTTCCACTTTTCAAGTGCGAACGCTATGTGACGGTTGCTACCGATATATGCTGAGATTTCGATGCGGACGATGGCTGTGTTCATCGCCTCAGAAGTATCTTGCGGCTGCGCAGTGTCTGCGGAGTTGACGACCGAACTTTCATTTGACACCTGTGGATTGCATGCAATAATCATCAAGAGAATGATTATGATTAGTAAATTTCGCATGTTACGGTCCCCATTTAAAAAGCTCGCGAAATCCAGTCTACGACTTAACATATTTGATTGAGCAAGAAGTAAACCAAACGATTAAGGGAGCCGATCACTTAAGGTCTGTTATGGTTATTTTTGCTGAAAGGGTCTCTTAAACGGAGCTGCAGTCGTTCTTAGTCTTTGTGAAAGTTGCCCTCAAACCTGAGCTGTTTCGGAGCTTGGTTTGGATCAGGTTTTTCAAGCAAAGCGATCATCGTCCCACCAAAAGGTAAGGGGATCGATGAGGTACCAAATTGAAACGGTAAAAAGCGCGCCTTAATTTTAAGACTGTAAACAATAAAGCCACTGTTAGCTAATAGCTCGCGAAATTCTCTTCGCGAAAAAGCGGTGAAATTACGGCTACGATCGTTTTTTCTAAGTTCTTCGGCAACCGCTCGCAACGCCCAAAAGGTAAACCGCCTAAAGACGACGATGACAGCCTTTCCTCCAGGCTTTAGAACGCGAAATGCTTCTTCGAGAGCCGCTTGCGGATTATCAGCGAACTCAAGAAGATTAACACTAACGACGGCGTCAAATTGCTCATTTACAAGCGGTAGCTTTTCAGGTTCGCCCTGCAGGTAATCGGCCTGCAGTTGCGAGTGAGCGAGAAATTTGGCTGTACGTCTAAGGGAGCGCGTTGCCGGGTCAAGGCAAGTCAGTCGCCAGCCACTTTTTGCTAAAGCTTTCGAAAAGAGACCTTTGCCGCAACCAATCTCAGCAACATTTCGACCGCTCACCGAAGTCAACCAATTCTCAATGAGATACCAAACTTCAGGGAAGTAGGAATGTCGAAGTGCTTTTTGAATAAAATTGCGCATTAAGCATTATATTAGGCCTACGCGTCATCTAATCAAGAGCTTTATGAGCATCGATGATTAATTGGCGGGTACGAGAGGCGAAGGTCTCGTAAGTTTCGTCCCCTCGGCGCCGCATCGCTGGCAGAATTTTAACTGTGACATTTGCCGTGCCTGGAGTCGCTGAGTGCTTTTTCAATAGATGACGGGTGCCGTGAAGAACGATCGGAACAACGGTGACGTTCTGCTCATCAGCAAGTTTAAAAGCACCAATCTTAAACGGTCTTAACTCGCCGGTCTCTGAGCGCGTGCCTTCCGGGAAGAACAGCATCGGGATGCCCTTTTTTAGCCATTCAGCACTTTCTTCAAGGGCTTTGATATGACTTTGTTTCTGACCGCGCTTGATTCCAACATATCCAGCCCACTTCATGCTGAGGCCGATCATCGGGACTTTGAAGACTTCTGCTTTGCTGAGCCAGCGGAATTGTGAACCGATGTAGTAAGTCACAAAAATATCCGTGGCACTTTCGTGGTTAGCAACGAAGACGCAGGCTTGATCTTTTCTTGGGAGGTTCTCACAGCCTTCGACTCTGACTTTCCAGCCGGGGGTGAGGAAGATAATCGACTTAGCCCAACGAATGGCCATACTGTGAATGCGGCGACTGATGTCTTTTGTTCCAAAAAGCTTGAGAAGACTCCCGTAGAGGAACGCGGAAGTCGTCCAGAAAAGAGACACGACAACAATCATCGAAATGAAATAGATTTTTTTCACCTTGGATAACACCTTGTCGTCTTTTGTTGCGATGCTTCCTGTTTGGTTAGTAGTCGTGTATGTGCTTTGCGATGAAATGTGCTAACTCCCTCTTTCCGTCAATCGCCAACCAGCGGTGATCTGACGTTTGATCAGATCGGAATATCAAGGCTTTATGTTGGCTTTCGCTAACATCTTTCAATTGGTTCATGACTAACATACTCAAGGAGTATTTTTCACTATATTCTTGTGCGATTTTTTCGGCAGATTCGTGGCTGAGTTCGGTTTCAAGCTTGAAGCCTACGAGTTGCTCAACTCTCCCGGCTACTTCAGCGATAATCTTTTGAGTCGGTTTGAAGCTTACCTGCCACTCTGGGCGGTTCGACTTCACTTTGCCAGCTTCAACAGCGTCTGGCTCGTAGTCTAAAACGGATGCTGCCAATACCACTCGTTTGACCCCACCGTCAATGTGATGAATGATTGCAGCAAGCATTTCAGCGTTAGTTTCAGCTTTGGTCAGGGTCGTATAGGTCTCGGGTTGATGAAGAGCGCTTCCGACAACGACGTGAACCTTATGCCCCCAGCGGTAGAGTTCTTCAGAGATAAAACTGCCGAGTCGGCCCGATGAATAATTTGAGATATATCTGACATCGTCAAGATAAGCTTTTGTTCCCCCTAGGGAAATCACCACGGGGGTAAGATCTTGATTGCTAGAGTTAACGATATGAGCAATTTGGTCGGCGAGGACTTTCGATTCGGGAAATTTTTGTTTGCCTTCTTCAGTGCGCCCTTTAAGAACGATTGCATGTTGTTTTAGTGTTTCGATATTCTTTGCAATGATCGGCGAAACAAAAAGGCTCTCATGCATGTTGGGAATAACGATAAGTGGTTTGTTTTGACCGAGATATGAAGCGGCAAGTGCAAGGCCTGGGTTATCGGTGACTCCCGCAGCCAGTTTGCCAATAAAGTCAGCAGAGGCAGGGGCAATGATACACGCATCACGAGCGGCAATATGACTGTTTTCTCCAGAAAAGTTGGCAGTAATACTGCGAGCTGCCGCCCAAGATAAAGCTGTGTCTGTAACGAATTGCGCGCCACCAGAGGTGAGCACAGGATAGACTTCCGCTCCGAGACGACGTAAGGCGCGCACAAAACGCACCGACTCGACGGCACCTATAGAGCCGCTGATCACAACGTCGAGATGGGCATCCTGCAAAGCACTAGAAAGCTGCTCGACTTGCAGGTCAGCGTTTCTCATCGGACTTATTTACTTTTGGCCGCTGCTTGCGCTTTTTCGTTCGCATTTGGCATATTCAAGGGAAGGTTGGGAGCGGTAGAGCCATGGAGACTTTCATGGTTTTTTCGCTTTTTACCTTTAGAAGCTTTGTTAATCAGTCTTCTGACCTTTAATTTCTTGGTGCTAGATGCCATTGTTTTCACTGCCTCATGACTAAAATCTGGTTAATGAAAGACGGTTAAGCTATGTTCGCCACAAAAGAATGTCCAGAAAAACCAGATATTCTCATAAATATTAAACATTTATGTCGAAGGATGTGGTTTTAAAAAGAGCTCTTGGGGTGTCAAACAGACCTCAGCGTCGGCGTAATAGGCTGTTGGCTGTGGTTCGGGTGCGGCATGGCTACCGGCTACCGTCACCCTTACGATTGCATGTTACTTAAGCGCGAAAGCCGTTCGATCGAGCCAGCCGAAATTGGCTTATTTTTTGCTTTATTACCTGCGACACGAATGGCAGACTGTCCCGCGTATTAAGGAGGTTCTTTTTATGAATAAGTTTTCAGCGCATCTTGTCGTAACGATGTTCTTTGCAACTGCATCAACCGTTCTCGCAAACGAAGAGTGGAAAGCTCCAAGTTCACCAGAGCTCTATGAAAAGAAAGGCGAAGTCGGGGAAGCACCGAAATACGACAGTGGTTTTTTTATTGGAACAGGTGCTGGTTTTGGTCAAAGCCGGAGTACCGGTAACGGTGATCCGATTGCTTCGTTTAACCTTGGTGTCGATGTCGGCTACGCTTTTCACACAGGTAGTTGGACGAGATGGGAAGCCGGAGTAGAGAGCTTCTTTGGAAAAGTCGGAACTTCAAACGCTGACATGCCCATCGGAGTCGGTCTTCTTGCCAAGATTGGTCATGGCTACAGTCTCGGTAACAAACTCTTCGGTGTTTGGAAGTTGGGTGTCGGTCCTGCTCAGGCACGTTATGAGAAGGAGCTCAGTGACGGTACAAAAGTTGAATCAACGAGCGCGATCTGGGGAACGGCCTTGCAGGCTTCATACATGTTTGTGTTTCCTATGAGCAGTAGCTTTTCGGTAACAGGTGGGTTTAAATGGACGCACTATTCCTTCAACGTTGACGAGGTTGAAATTAAATCAGGCGGCACGACGGTCAAAGATACCGCGGACGAACCGGTCAACCTCAACGTGCCGGAAGCAACGATTGGATTGCGTTTAACCTTATAGGACAATGATGTTTCCAAAACTACCTTTTAAGCGTCTTCTCATTGCGAATCGCGGTGAAATAGCGATTCGCATCGCACGCGCAGCATCTGAACTTGGTATCCGTACCATCGGAGTTTATTCTTACGAAGATCGTTTTGCTCTGCACCGGTTCAAAATTGACGAGTCTTACCAAGTCGGCGAAGTCGGTAAACCATTGCAAGCCTATCTCAATGCACAAGAAATTGTTGCGATTGCTAAACAGCACGGAGCAGACGCTATCCATCCTGGTTACGGCTTTTTAGCAGAAAACGCTGAATTTGCCGATCTGTGTCGCAGAGAAGGAATCGTCTTTGTCGGGCCATCGTCCGATGTCTTACGCGCATTCGGTGACAAAGTAGCTGCGCGGCGAAAGGCAGCAGAAGCCGATATCGATCTTATTCCCGGCACTAACGAACCTGTTGCAACCCTTGATGAGGCTAAAGAATACGCCGAAAGAGTTGGCTATCCGATTACCTTAAAAGCGGTCTCAGGTGGCGGTGGTAAGGGAATCAGAATGATAGAAAGCAGTGCCGAGCTTGCCGATGCTTTTGAAAGATCGCAATCGGAAGCTAAGACGAGTTTTGGAGTTGCTGATATCTACATTGAAAAACGCATCGTTGACCCAAGGCATATCGAAGTGCAAATCCTCGGAGATAGTCACGGCAATATTGTTCATCTTTACGAGCGTGACTGCTCGATTCAAAGACGTCATCAAAAGGTTGTCGAAGTTGCACCGGCGTTTGGTATTTCTGAGGAAACCCGCAAGAAGCTCCACGAACAAGCCGTTAAGCTGGCTAAACATGTTAATTATCAGGGGCTCGGAACAGTCGAGTTCCTTGTCGATCAAAAGGGCCAAAGCTACTTCTTAGAGGTCAACCCTCGTGTGCAAGTGGAACATACGGTGACGGAAATGGTCACTGGTATCGATCTGGTACAAGCTTCGATTCTAGTCGCAGCTGGTGTACCGCTCAGTGATCGCTTGATCGGTATTGAAAGCCAAGAAAAGCTTGTGCTAAAAGGGGCAGCGATCCAGTGTCGTATTACCACCGAAGATCCGCTTAACCATTTCGCTCCTGATACCGGCGCAATTATTGCTTACCGACCAGCGACGGGATTCGGTATCAGACTTGACGAAGGACACGGGACCTCCGGTGGCATAGTGACACCGTATTATGACTCGCTTCTCGTTAAAGTTACGGCATTTGCGTGTGATCTAAAAGCTGCAGCTGCGAAGATGTTTCGTTCGTTGTCGGAGTTTCGTATCCGTGGGGTGAAGCACAATATTCCCATTCTTAAAAATGTTATCAAACATCAAGCTTTTCTTAACGCTGAATACGACACGTCTTTCCTCGATAAGTATCGCGAACTTTATGATTATGTTTTGCCGCGTGATCGGGCGACCCGTCTGTTACGTTATGTCGCCCATGCGACTGTTAACGACCCACATGGACTTGGTGAACTGAAACACGCCAACAGTGAAGTGCATCCTCCAAGCCTCAAAGTTGAAGACCCTACTTTAAAGGAGTACGAGTTCAACGAGCAGCACGAGCAAAATGCTAAAGCTGTTTTTGATAGCAAAGGTGTTGAAGGCCTTAAGGCTTGGATAAACGAGCAGTCGCGTCTGCTTCTTACCGATACAACTATGCGAGATGCCCATCAGTCTCTATTTGCGACAAGGCTGAGAACTAAAGATATTCTTGAGGCCGCACCTTATTACCAACGTTTTGGTCATCGTTTCTTCTCCCTTGAAGTCTGGGGAGGCGCGACCTTTGATACCTCTATGCGCTTTCTTAAAGAAGACCCCTGGGAAAGGCTTGCGAAACTCAGGGAAGGCATTCCTAATGTGTTGCTTCAGATGCTTCTCCGTGGCGACAATGCTGTCGGGTACACCAATTACCCGAAGTGGGTGATTAGAGAATTTATTAAAGAGACCGTAAAGACAGGCTTGGATCTCTTTCGTATCTTTGACTGTTTTAACCAGGCCGATAAGATGGCTACAGCAATCGACGAAGTTAAAAATCAAGGTGCTATTGCTGAAGTCTGTATCTGTTACACCGGCAATGTCATTAATCCAAAAGAAAATAAATATACCCTTCACTATTACAGAGACCGGGTCAAAGAGTTTGCTCAAATGGGAGCAGATATCATCTGCATCAAAGATATGGCTGG
>CAZBDM010000208.1:547-7218 GCA_964490675.1 uncultured Oligoflexales bacterium | reverse complement strand
GTCAACGACGTACTTTATATAGATGTTTCCATCGCTTTCACCAGCTGCAATTTCCGTTGTCTTCGTTGTTCCTTCGGTCGCTTGCAGGGGTGTATATTTAAAATGGAAAGCTGTCTTTGGATCTTGACCTGAGAGATCTTCGACTTCGTAAGAGGTTTTTAATTTATCTAAACTTAGGTCGTCTCCTAGTTGATTGATCATTGCTTCGATGGTTTGAACAGCTCGCAAGCCTTGCTTGGGCGTTACGACAAACATTGTAAGGGTATTGTTACATTTACTACCTTCGATAATGTCCCCATAGATGCCGTTGTCGTTGTCATCACTTTCCTCTTGAGTCAGTGTTGTCTCTTCAGAGGTTGTTTGCTTGCCGTTTAGTTTATAAGTACTTTCAAGCTCTTTAAGCGGACCTTCTTCACTTTCTTTTATGGTCAAAAGAAATCCTTCTTTGGTTTCCACATCGGAGCTGAATGATGCAGGGGCCAGCTCACCAAGAGGACTGTTTGAGTGACTCTCGTCTTCGCTTTCTCCGCAGCTGTTCGTTAAAAGAATGATTAAAAACAGTAATATTTTCATGTTTTGGCCTCTCTATCTTCTTGCCTGTCATCTCTAGGAAAGGAGATCGGAACATTTGAGTGTTGCTATAAGACTTTCGAAAATCCTTTTTCTTTATGGACAGGTATAAAAAACCAATGGCTCGTGCTAGCAAGTCGAAGTAAAATGTTTCATTGATCTTAGGGGGTTAGTTTTTTGTCTGGTGAGTTTGTGTGCCATTCAAGGTATCTTGCCAGCGACTCAATCGACGCTTCCGTTTTGCTCGTCGCAAGATTCTTAAGACGGAGAGTTAAGGAGAAAAGTTCTTGGTGTGGATCCAGCTTACAGTCTTTTTGGTGACATCTCTTTTGATCGATGCGCGACTGTTTGCGTCCGGTGATCAGTTGGCGCAACCCTCAAGGCCTGATTGTGAAGTTGCAGTCGGATCTCCTTTGCACATAGCAACAGGGGCAAGCATCGAAAATCTCGTTTTACAGAACGGAAAATCCATCGAAGTGTTTTATTTCAGACGGCAGAAGAGCTTAGCAACCAGAAAAGTTGAAATTATTTTTGGTATTCCTAACTTATACCGTAGGTATCCAGAAGATTTTGGAGGAAGTCAGCCTTTAGATAGAAACGCGCGGCAAAATCAGGATCATCTGCAGCTTACAGATCGTTTACTTGGCAAGCTTGAGACACTAGAAGAGGTGAAATTTCATCCTGGCAAGATTTCTTACCTCGTCTAAGAAGATCTGTGCGTGAGACGAGTTGGCACTCTTTGAGTGTGAAGGTCCTGGACTCCAAGACGGGAGAGTTACTTGCATTTGCGCGTGTTGTACCACCCTTTTACGATAAATACGGACGTTACTTAAACAGTTATAAAGCCCCGCAGGATTATCTTCTTGCCCCGCAGATTGAGTCCGTACAGCCGAAAGTAGAAATTTCCAATATCTTCATCGATCCGTTGGTAAAGAAAAAAGATCGCGTTATGATCTTTCATTTACTTCTAATCAATATCTTGAAATCTCTGCTTGTTGGTCAATCACAAAACCAGTCCCTAGCGGAATGGCAGAATTATTCACGGATGGTTCAGGTTCTGATGACGGAAACTTCTTTCAAGCTTTTTAAGGGCCACTTTGGCGACGACCCTGAACTGGTCGAGCACTTTCAACTGGTCATGGCTTCAAATAGTGATGCCGCTGTAGTTGCAACAGAATTGGCGGGAAGTGCTGCGAAGATCAGGAACGTTCTAGGTTTACCGGAGGATTGGATGAGAGAGCTCTATGGTCAATTGCAGCAAGAACTCATTGACTTGGGCGTGCTTTTTTCACCAAGGCCTGATTTTGATCACACGACAATGGGGCCAGGTTTGATGTTTAACTGGCATCTCTATAACCAAACGATCCAACATGTTTGGCATCTTTATATCAAAAAAGATTGATCGACCTGACTAATCAGTTTTCCCTATGACTTAAGGGCGAGAGTTTTTTTAATGCTTAATTTAAACGAGTGAATGAGCTCGTCAAGGTCATACTCTTGCTCTTCCGTATCAGAATTTAATAAAATACCGACAAGGCTACTATGAATCATCTTGGCTGTTAGATAAGGATCAAGTGTTTGATGGAACTCCCGACTCGCTTGTCCTGCCATAATCATTTTAGCAATGCGTACGACAGCTCTCCTCTTAACCATTGAATTCTTGCTTTTGTATCCATCATCAAACATCGCAAGAAAGTATAGTTGAAAGTAAACTTTTGAAATTTCTTTTTTCTGTCGGAATAGATTAACTGAGATATCCAAGTAACCAAAAAGTTGATCTATAGCGAGATCGTGGTTTTGAATGGTTGACTCTGATGACTCAACAGCGATCTGGTAATAATGATCCCAGACTTCATTAAAAATATTTTCTTTCGTTTTGAAATAGTAATTGACTAAGGGGCGATCGAGTTTAGCCTTATCAGCAATACTTTGGAAATTAACTTTGTGGACACCAAGCTCGCTTAGGCAGCTAAGAGCAGCTTCTATAAGTTTTTCTTTGGTTTTTTTGCCACGTACGTTACGAACACTCATGGCAGTATTTTATTTATACTCCAAATAATAAGCAAACTTTAAAAATATCAAATATATCAGCATATTAAAAAATTATTTTACATTTTGTAAAATAATTGATTGCGATCTGTCTGGTTTTTTAATAGCTAGGTTTGCGACGTCAAAAGGGTCCAAGGATTTAATTGCTAGCTGTGTGCTGCTATTGGCAATCAGGTAGTGGGAAGAGGATTCTTTGGCGAGGAAAAACTTCAAACAAAGGAAGCAAGGGAGTTACTATGAGTCCATTCAGCAAATATAGGGTTATCGGTGCGATGATCTGGTTATTTTGTCTGCCATCGTTTACTTATGGCAGTGATCAAGTTGATTACTGCGTTCGTTTTCCAGTTGATGTGCCCTGCGATGTTGTCGCTCAAGATCAGTACAGCCAAACTGCAATTGTGAGAGTCGATGAAGACGTTCCATTTGAGATGAGGGATTATCCTTTTGAAAAAGTCGAAATGTTAAATTTTTATTTTATCTCTATGAAACGACCGGCAATTAAGCAAAAGGTGCTCTTTGACGGACACTACTTTAAAAGAGAAGGTGAGATAAGTAGAGGTCCTGGAGATAATACCAACTCAGCAGGCCGACCTGGGGCGCTTGCCTTTTCAAGTACGACCTCTATCCATCAGATCAAAAATGTAGTGATTACGACGATTTTTAACGATGCGAGACAAGTCTTTTATAAGCTTAAGTACTCAGAAAGAAACGGGGACATCACGATCAAGGAAGATCCGCAGTTTGAGGAAAAAACAGCTATCATTGACTCCTGCGGTAATGTCGTGAGCGATTCTTATGACCTCAACCTTTGGTCAAGAGAGGCGTGTTCTTCACGCTAGTTGAAAATTTTTTACGAGATTATTTAATGAATTGATTAGAAAACATTCTGACGGAGATAAACAATGTTAACTGGCAAAAAATTACCCTTATATATTTCAATCGTTGTTGGAGCGCTGTTTTTGGCGCATTCACTTGCTTTAGGTGAAGAAGAATTTGATAGATATCAACCCTCTTATATCGCTTTTGATGTGTTTCAATCTGAGCCTACAACCTTGGACTGTTTTTATAGAACAGAGCGTGAAGGTCCTTTAAAAACCGGTAAGCTTGTCTTCGAGCAAGGCTTAATCTACCCCTACAGAAGTAAAACGATTTATCAAGACGGCAATCAAGATCAATTCCCTAGACCCCATTTTGGTCGGGATGATCGAAAAATCTCTACGGAAAGTCTAACTATATCAGAGTTAGAGACCTTTCCGGCTCAACAAGCATCGGTCAAGCTTACTGACCAAAATGGTGTTACTGAGTCCCTGATTCACCCGCTCGGTGAGAGAATAGAGGCAGAGTTTGATACGGTGTATCCAAAGATTAGATTTGATGCGGGTCAGTCTATAGCCAATAGATTAAATGTTAAGGTGCGAAGACTTTCGTCGATGATGGCGAAAAATGCGGGCGGTGAAATCGTTGTTCCAATCGATCAATATTCTTTAGTTGAATGGTATCACCACACGAATCGTCATGCACTTGAGCGTGGAACAGTTAAGACTAACGATGAAGGAGGCTATGAAGGTCTTTGGTTTGAATATCATCGCGAAAAAACGGGCTGGGAGATCTTTGATTACGTCGTCGTTCATAATGCAGCGCCCGTTGTTAACAACTCACCGCTCGTCATAAAAGTCGTCCTAGCAGCAGGTGTCTGTGAACACGTTCATGAGATCACAAGGGATAAGGCGATCGACGGTTTTTTTAAGTGGAGCCTTAAGAAAATTTAGTTAGGGTGCTGGGGCTGCATAATCTTTTCTGTAGCCCTAGACAGCGGCACGGGGATCTCCATATTGACGTCAAGTTTTGGATAAGGAATGGAGATTCCTGCTCGATCAAGAGCGTACTTAACTTCCGTTAAGATTTTCTCCCTCAAAGACCAATAGTCAGAGGCATCACAAAATACCCGAATCTGCCAATCTATCGATGAAGCAGCAAGTTCTGTCATGACAATAACCATTGCAGGGTCTTGGTGAATGCCTTCAATGTCTTTTATGGTTGATTCGAGGACCGCGCGAGTTTCATTAAGATCGGCCTCATAAGCGGTACCAACGGTAATGTCGAGTCGCCTGATGCTATGGTGCGAGACATTTTCTATCGTTGCGCCAAAAACGGCTGAGTTGGGCATGATAAACCTTCTCTTGTCAGCTGTGTCTATTGAGGTGGTAAAAATACCGATTTCATCAACCGTACCAGCCACACCCGCAACCTTAATAAATTGTCCGACTTTAAATGGCCTGAAGATTAGAAGCATCACTCCTGCCGCCAAGCTTGAAAGGGTTCCCTGAAAAGCCAGGCCAATAGCGAGACCCATGGCAGCGATGACAGCCGCGAAACTGGCTGTTTGGATGCCTAATATTCCTAAAAGCGAGATACCGGCAAGGAGTAAAATACCCCATTTAGTCATGTTGCTAGCGAACTTCTTAAGGGTCTCTTCGACCTTAGCCTTCTCCATGGCTTTGAGTGCGATATTTTTCACCCACTCAGAGACGAAAAAGGCCAGTATGATGAGAATGACACCACCAACGACTTTGGTACCGTACTGGGTGATCAATGGGACGAGTTTGTTTAAGCTGTCTAGTGAGAGATCCATGACTTGCTCCCTATTCTTAGCAATGCGCTGGGGAATTTAACTTATTATCGTCGGTAAATCATCAGACATATTTGTAAACATCTAAAATCACTTATATAATAGTCATCTTCCGAATGCGGAGAAGCATCATAAATTCTTTGAGTTTATACCTCCTGTCAGCTATGCTTGCGGCAGTTCCAGGCAATGAGGAAGGCATGGCGTCCATTCATCCCATTTACAGCTATATCGATTACCGCAAGTATCTTGATTGGGTCTTGTCCGCAGATCAAATGGGAAGAGGCGCTCGCCAGCGCTTGGCGGACTATCTAGGATGTCAGCCGAGTTTTATTTCTCAAGTGCTTAATGGCCGAAACGAACTCAGCGATGAATACGCCTTTAAAATGAATGGCTTTCTCAATCATGACGGAGCTGAACAAGATTTCTTTATGAATCTTGTCCATCTTAGTAAGGCCGGCACCGAGCCTCTTCGTCAATATTATTCGACTGTCCTAGAAAAAATAAAAAGCAAACAGTTACAAGTTGAAGCGGTTGTCACAACAGACAGACTTAGCGAAGCAGACACGATGGAGTATTATAGCGATTGGCTCCATGTTTGCTTACATATGCTGGTTTCTATAAAAGAATTTCAAAATGTCGAATCGATGCGGAAAAGGCTAGCTGTTGACAAAAAAGAGTTTGATAGAGCATTAGCCTTCCTAAAAAGAACAGGTCTCGTACATCAAGAAAAACAAGTTTTAAAGACAGGTAAAGCCCATATTCATATGAAAAAAGAATCGATGGGAGCACATGCCGCAAGTGTTATGATGCGTTTAAAAACACTCGATAAATTAGATCTCAAAAATCCCCATTCACTAAATTATTCACTTAGTTTTACTGTTTCCCAAAAAGGTTATGAGGAACTTAAGAAACGCATACTCGACCTCATTGGTTCTCTCGATGGTGTCTTAAATGAAGGTGAGCCGACAAAGTTCTGCTGTCTTGTCACTGATTTGGTTGAGTTTTAAATAAAGGAAGTCAGCGTGAAGTTTTTTTCGATCATTTTTTTGTTGTCATTATCTTCTGCATCTGTGACAGCCAATCCTCTGATTCCAACAGATGTTTTGGTCAATCAATATCGCAACGGGACTCAAATTTTGAGTGGCAATAGTGCTGGAATTGGTGCTGATACAATCGATCCTAGGTACTTGACGGCATGGTTTTATGGAAATCGAACAATCACCACATGTTTTCAATACATTGATGCTTTCGGTGTCGAAGAAGAAAAAGTGAAACTTTCAGTTAAACGTTCTTTAAGGATCTGGGGTGATTACTTATCTCAACGTCTCACTCAAAGAGGTCTTCACGGTGTTAATACAAACTTCCAACTTAAAGGTCGCTGTCGGGGGGGAGAGGATCTTCGTCTGCATTTTGGTACCGGACC
>CAZBDM010000208.1:0-537 GCA_964490675.1 uncultured Oligoflexales bacterium | reverse complement strand
AATTAGGGAAAGGATGTTCTCCTGAGCGATAATAACCTCTGGCTTATTTAAATAAAACTCATCTCGCCAAAGATCTAAAATGGTCGCGAGGATATATTCGTTTTGTGCCGCATGGTTATTATCGCTCAGGAGAACATCCTTTCCCTAATTGGCAAACACCAGGGGCGCTTGATGCAATGGTGATTCATGAACTGGGTCACGTATTGGGATTTTTACATGTTGAAGGAACGATTATGGATGGGGACTTAGCTGGTATTATTGCCCAAAGACCAAAGACGATAGAAGTCCCAAGAATAGACCTCGTCAGAGAGCTTCTGCCATGTGGGCATTGTAGCTATACTTTTAAAGCGAAATTCAGCGATTTAAAGCAAGAGATTGCAAAAAGCTTAGTCGTAGACAAACAACAAAAAGACATTCGTCTTGAACAATCGCCAACTGGCTTTGTCCTTTCTACAGATGAAAGAAGCTTTGTTATCGAGAATCTCGAATCAGAGAAGCTCAATAAAAAAACTATTCATCTTAGCAATTATCCAGAAT
>CAZBDM010000207.1:0-7228 GCA_964490675.1 uncultured Oligoflexales bacterium | reverse complement strand
CGCTCAACACAGTTTTATGCTGTCAAAAAATCCTATGAGAAATCCGGGCTAGGGTGATCGGCAGGTTATCTTTAAAAAACCTACAAAAGTCAAATAATTTGTTGTTTTTTCAATGATGGTAGCGACATCTAAAAATTGTTGTAGATGACTTCGACTTTGACTTGAGCGCCAGGAGGAAGCGGCAGTTGAAAGGTGATCGTCGTTCCTTCCCTTGTGAAAAGATTGGTAGGTTGGCCATTAACAGTCACTAACCACCTTGCGATATCTGGGTAGGGAATATTGGTCAACTCAAAGCTTGTTTGGGGATCGGTTTCGTATTTGTAGTTGACGCTGATAAAGCTATCGGTTGGAAGACGACAGTTAAGGCTCAGTTTATCATTTTGGAAAATGATCTCGTTGTCTTTGCATTCTGTTTGACTCCCATCATCTTCAGTAGCGACGACAGAAATCGTTCCTGCTATTGGCTGAAAAGCGAGAGGATACTCATTTTTCGCTGACCATGGATTGGTGTAAGAAATAAGAACCTGGCGATCATCAACAAACTCCGTCTCGGGGATGACCAACTTTCCTTCGCTGTAGCTGACTTGCACCTCTGTTTGGTTTTTGGGGTCGAATCCCTTTAGGTTAAGTGGTGCTTTTTCAGGATCTTTATAGGCTAGTTGGTACTCTAACATCTCGACACCTCTTTTTAAGGTGTCGTAAGAGATCACAATTGTCTCGCCCTCTGGTACCGTTTTATTAAATGTTACTTGCCTAGACTGTTCATCGTAATCTTTGATTGTATAGACTTCGCTACCTACAGAAGCTGTAATGGTATCAAAGACGGTATGCTCTTTAAGTGTATAAGACTCTGTAAGAGGGACTTCTTTCTTGTAGATAACTCTAATCTCGCTATTTTCTTCTGGGGCTTTTTGAAACTTAATCTCACCAAGATCATAGTCAACTTCGAAGCTGTTATAACTAATCGTTTTACCGTTAACTCTTACTTTGACAGATCCTTCGATCGGTTTTTCTTTCAGTTTAAAGGTTGAAGTTACCGGTACCGCATCAACACGGTAATTGACTTTAATCGTATCACTGTCAGCTATAGCTTTATTGATGTTTAATGTGGTTTCGACAAGGGAAAAGTTGTCCGACTGCAGCTGATCGTTAATTGAGAGAGTCAATGTATCGAGAGCTGGCTTGTAAGAAAGACTGTATTGGTTTTTGATGAGGCTTTTTATATTGTTTGAAATTTTTCTCAAACTATCCGCGTAGCTTGGCTGACAGATCGATTCGGAGATGCCTTCTGTAGCAGCGACTGCCTTGGCGTAAGTATAACCTGGTTGTAAAGCTGTAGGGCAGATTACACCGGGTTTGTAGATCAAACCATAGACGCGCGTGTCGACCGCTAACGTGCGGCTTGTCTTAAGGTAGTTAAGTAGATAGTTTTCGCTCGCCCAGGCTTCTCCACTGCAATCGCCACCGTCGCTGCAATTATCTTCATCGGAGACGATTAAGACTGCCAAAGAAGAATCGTATCTGGACCAGCGTGGAAGACACTGCAAGCCATTGACTGCAGCGAGAATACCGGCCTCTTTTCCATCTCCTTGGGTACCAGCTGAGATGGCGTCGCTAAATAGCTGCGCCGCATTTTGATCGTTTTTAAAGATAAGTCCCCTGACGCAGGTTTGGCTTTCGTCAGTAGTGATGATAGCGATCCTCCACGAAGACGCCGAGATAGCACTGGTGAGATCTGAAAAAGCGCCAGTGAGAAGCTGTTGTTCTTCCGCCATTGAGGAAGAGTTGTCGACAACGACAAGCAGGTCGACGATTCCTTTTTTGCTTCCTTCAAAACTTTCTTCAACCGTCTTTTGACTATGACCTTGGGTAAATGTTTCTGAAACCTGCTCCATCACGAGTTGTGTGTAACGGTCTTCGTGCTTACCGCGGACATCTCCTCTGACAAGTGTGATATCTTCCTGAATCATCGCTCTGCCCGGCTCCACTTGAAAGAACGCTTCATTAACAGTCGAGGAGGTAAACTCCTGGGACAATTGATCTGGGATGATAGAGGTTTCTGATTCAGAGACAATTGGTTTGCCGGGGGTTAAATCTTCGGACTTGTTTGGCTTTCTTTTGTTTACCGAGGAAGATGATGACGAAGGGTCGGTGATGTTGAGTTTCTTACAACTGACCGCAAAAGATAATGGCAAAATGACAAAAAAGATTAAGCTTAAACGATTCAAGATGGTGCCCCGTTGCGAACTTTTCATGCCCCTAATGGATCGGCTAAAAAGGCTATTTCTTAAGTGAATAAAACTTGTTAGGTGTTTTTTGTCCTTTAACTTCACCGGGTTTCTGAGTATTGGCAAATCTTCCGCTTTTGACCATCTTAGTTAGTGAAATTGGTAAAAAGATAATAATCGCTAAATAGGCTCATTGTATCAACGCAGAGTCCGACAAGGTTTCGTCGAAAGGAGGCCTTATGCCAGTAGGGAAAATTATTTCTACCGCTAATGATGTTTCAAACTATGCAAGGGTCCGCGATGAGCACGGTCAGGAGTACACGGTTCATGCCAGCGAGCTCCCTAAAGGTGCCGAGGAAGGTGATGGCTACGCCTATAAAGTCGACGTTTTCAATCATTCAAGTGGCCTAGCGACGACATTAAAGAGCAATAATTTTGTCTATAAAGGCTGATCTTACAGGTTCGAAATTGTTCTGACTTCTCTTTCAATCGCTTCTGTATAAGCCTCTAGATATTGAAGTAAATTAGGTTTTTTTGTCTTCTTAAGATTGTCTTTTCGTTCTCTTTTTACATCGTCACTGACGACAAGTCTTAGCCCAGAAGAACCTCTTGTTCGCCGTGGAGCTTGGTTTTTTTTATCACTTTTCATTGCTTTCAACCTTCCATGGTCTTTTTACTTTCATCCTGCCTGTCGGAAAAAAAACTCTCTGCTTGATGAGTCTTAAGAGGTAAAAAATTCATGGTTTTTTGATCAGAATCTCTCAACATAAACGCTTCGAAATCCTTCAAGAGCAAGATATAAAGGGCTAATGTTGGAAAAATCTCAATATTATCAAACTTAAAATTAAAAAAACTAAATAATACCGCAAAATCCACGAAGAATATAAAGCAATTAAAGAGAGGCGTGCTCCTATGACTAAACTTAATGACATAACTAAAGCTGCCGCTGGCGACCCCCAGCAAATGGATTTTTGGACGGGGCCTGAGGCTTTACCCATTACAGGTCACGATGTTTCCAGTCGAATGGTGTCACAATTTGACCCTGGCGATGAGCCAAAAGGCGGTGGCGCAGGAACTCTTTTGCTGGCTGTTTTTATTTTAGCCATGGTCGGTGGTGTCGGTTATGTCTATCTCAATCCCGAAACAATTGATCAAGTCATGTTGATGATATCTGGAGATGACATGGCAACAACACCAACTGACATGGCTGAAGACGCCTTCTCTGAAGATGAGCTAGCAGGCTTAGAGGAAGAAATCGATACGCTTGCAGATAGTGAAGAAATAGAGGCACTCAGTGGCCCTCAAGCGCCAGCTAATCCTTATTGGCAGCTTCCAAACTGGCTTGAGGGTAAGAAGAAGTCTATGAATGGTGCAATGACCAAAGAGCAAGAAGAAATGTTTCGCCGTGGTCTTGCAAGCCGCTACACCTGGCAACGTTATAAGACGATTCTTATCATACGCAATATGCGTCTAAGCGGTAGTGAAAAGTTCTTGTTTGATTCTTTAACAGAGAAAAAGCTCTGGGCACGAATGAGAGCAGCTATGGCATTGGCTGATTTTGGACAAGAGGTCAGTTACGAAGCTGTTGAGACGATTATGCAAAATGAAGATCAGAGACTTTTGAGAGATTTCTTTAAACGCTTTATCCCGCGCAGTCGTGCCGGCGAAAGATATATCTTAAGACAAGCGGTGAGAGGAGTCGGTGATGAGGCCCGTCTAGTGATCCTAAAGACACAAAAAAGAGCCTTGCCGCCTTTGAAAGATCTATACTTTGTAGCAGCGCAATATGATCCAAGTCCAAAAGTAAGATCGTGGGCGAACGCAAATATGCCTTATATTCCACCGCGTATTAAGGAAGGCTTACAGGAAGTTGTTTTCGGTACCGCTACATGGCAACAATTTATGGAGAAATATCGCAGTGAGGTCGGTCGATCGGTAGCTCTCAATCCTTCATTGTGATAAAACAAATGGACCCAAAATTGATCATCTTGTCGAGGATTTATCGGTGTCCATTCAATCGAAGATTCTAATTCTATTTGCTCATCCTGCTTTTGAAAAATCTCTGATACAAAGAAGTCTCGTTGATCACATTAAAGATATGAGCGGAGTGACTTTTCACGATCTTTATGAGCACTATCCAAATTTTTTAATCGATGTCAAAAAAGAGCAAAAACTTCTGCTCGAGCACGATTGGATTGTTTTCCAGCATCCGATTTACTGGTACTCAACACCAGCTCTTCTCAAAGAGTGGCAAGACCTTGTGTTTCAGGTCGGTTTTGCCTACGGGCCTGGCGGAGATGCGCTGCGTGGTAAGAAGTTGTTTTCAGCAGTCTCTTCGGGGGGGTCAGAAGAGGCGTACTCACTAACAGGTCGTCATCAGCACACCATTGAAGAAGTTCTGCTCCCCTTTCAGCTAACCGCCAAAGTTTGTGGAGTCAGTTACTTTCCTCCTTATGTCGTTTATGGTGCTCACCAACTTAAAAACACCCGAAACTCTCAAGAGTCTGCCAACAAGATATCACGCTGTTCCCAGGGGTATAAAAGACTTCTCGAAGCCATAAGCCAAGCAAAGGTGGACACTGATCTATGGCAAAAAGCCAATCATCTTGATGCTCAAAAAGCCCTTGAAATCAGCAAAGGACTACCCAAATGACCGGATTATTCATTATTGCCGCTGTTTTTCTGATGCTTGCCGTTCTCATTGTCCCTTTTGCCAAAAAATCAGGCTTAGGATCAGTGTTGGGCTATCTCGTTGCTGGCGTCATGGTCGGTCTTCTCCTGCGACAGCTGGCACCTTATCTGGGTTTTGATTCCTCGAAGGCTCTTGTCGAGGAGCTCAAACATCTCACCGAATTTGGTGTGGTACTGATGCTTTTTCTTATTGGTCTTGAAATGCGGCCAACAGAACTTTGGAATATGAAGGGTGCTATCTTCGGAATGGGAGGCATTCAAGTTCTTGCGACGACTGCAGCAATAGCTGCCGTCTGTAGCCTCTTGGGGCTAAACTGGCAGGCCAGTACCGCTATTGGTCTTATGCTTGCTTTAAGTTCGACAGCTATTATCATGCAGACTTTAAATGAGAAATCTCTAATCAATACCAAAGGCGGTCAAACGTCTTTTTCGGTGCTGCTCTTTCAAGACATAGCCGTGATCCCGATGATTGCTCTTATGCCTTTACTAGGTAATCCTGAAGCTGCTCTTCAAGGCGGACATGTGATTGACCTTGGTCTTCCTTCTTGGGCGCAGCCGGTTCTTGGTTTGGTGGCGGTTATTGCTATCTATCTTTTTTCTCGCTATGCCGTCGAGCCGCTTTTCCGTTATATCGCTGCATCAAGGTTACGCGAAATCTTCACGACAGCGGCTTTGGGGCTCGTTACTTTTATTGCTGCTGTTATGTCGCTCTTTGGTTTGTCTCCAGCGCTAGGAGTCTTTATGGCTGGTGTGATCCTTAGTGAAAGTGAGTACCGTCATGAGCTAGAGTCCACCATTGAGCCCTTTAAAGGGCTTCTTCTCGGGCTTTTCTTTATGACAGTCGGTGCTGCTTTTGACTTTGTTCTTTTCGCAGAGATGCCAGGTGAGATCATCGCGCTTGCTTTGGGACTGATAGTTTTAAAAGCGGTGATCCTCATGATTGTTGGCAAACTCTTCAAGGTTGAATGGTCACAAAATCTGCTTTTTTGTCTGGCTCTAGCACAAGGGGGCGAATTTGCCTTCGTTCTTGTAGGCGAGGCAGTCATGTCGGGTGTTTTTGATAGTAAGACTTCCAATGTTATTAAGCTAGTTGTAGCGATTTCAATGGTCTTAACGCCACTTCTCTTTATCGTCTATGAGAAGCTCATTGCACCGCGATTTATGGGGCGGATCTTAAGCCAACGAGAACCCGATAAAATTACCGAGCATGGCGAAATCGTCGTTGCTGGGTTTGGGCGTTTTAGTCAGATTATTGTCCGTCTTCTAGCTTACAGCGGCTTTAAATCGACGATTCTCGATAACGATCCAGATCATATTAATCTGTTGAGAAGCTTTGGCTGGAAGGTGTTTTACGGAGATGCCTCGCGTATTGATCTTCTTGTCGCTGCTGGCATCGAAAAGGCCAAACTTTTAATCATAGGAATTGATGATGTTGAAAAATCGATCGAGTTAGCAAATGAGATCTGTCGTCAATATCCGAACCTGCCTGTGCTGGTGAGAGCTCGAGACCGAACCCACGCGTATGAACTGATAAACCTTGGCGCACAACATGTCTATCGTGAGACGTTCGACGCATCACTAAAGGTTGGTGAAGATGCACTTAAACTTCTTGGCTTTAGAGCATTTGAAGCAAGGCGAGCGCGTTTGCAGTTTTCCGTAGCCGATGAAATGAGCCTTCGCAAGCTAGCGACAATCTGGAAAGAGGACCGAGAAAAGCATATCGATGTCGCTAAACAGGTGAATGAAGAGATTTACAACACCTTAAAATCAGACCTTTCTCATATTCACCAGTACACCGATGATGCTTGGGATACGGTTAAGCCATAGATGATTCATTGATGGCATCTCAATGAATCATTCAAAGTTCACAAAGCTCTCTTGCTTATATTTGTCGATTCCCCTTTGGGGTTAGCGTTGACAAGTTACAATTAAAGAAGTGATGCGAAGGGCGGACCGCCAACAAGTCGTTGGCTCATCAGCAAAAAGTTTCCACTGAAGTGTCAATAGGGCTATAAAAACTAAACTCTCGATCTTAGCGTTCATCGCTGCCGAAATTTCATCGGTTAATCATCTTGCGCGGATGGGAAGAATTATTGCCTATCCTATTTTGCAGTCTAGTTTGCATCCATGATGGCGCTTCGATGCAAGTGACCTTCTATCAAGGTTTTTGGTATTGTGAACATGCAGGCAACAAGTTCTTCATTTGGTAGCAGGAGGAGTTTTGGAGGCAATAGTATTTCTAGCCCTGGGAGTTGTGGGTGGTGTTGCTTCAAGCTCTCCTTTAGGGCCAATAAACTTGCTTATATTGC
>CAZBDM010000206.1:6408-7262 GCA_964490675.1 uncultured Oligoflexales bacterium | reverse complement strand
TGAAGGGGTTTGGTTTCGTAACCTTATCAACGGTCAACAACACTTCGCTCTCGTTAAAGGCGAAGGCTTCTCGGGCGAGGTCGTTGATGTCAGGGTTCATAAGCAAAGACCTCTTATCGATGTCTTCGCTCACCCGACGAAAGGTGGCCGCAGCCGTGTCGACTTCGGCCTTAATATGCTCAGAGACTGCCAAAGGGGTGTCTTCCTCTATCTTGTCGAAGAGCAGCCGAATAAAGCCCTGGAAGCCGATCGTAGGGAGCTATCTCCGATAAGCGCCAAGAAAGACGCTGACAAGACAATGACGATGGATCCTCGTCTCTACGGACTCGGTGCACAAATCCTCAGGCATCTTGGCGTCCAAAAGATGCGCGTTCATGTCAGCTCGACAAGATCTCTCGTTGGCCTCGGTGGTTTTGGCCTTGAGATAACTGATATGATCGAACTGAAAACCCAACAGCAAGAAGGCTAAGCCATGACACCAAAAGTACTTATTGTAGCAAGCTGCTTTAACGAAATGATTACAAAGGCCCTCGTTGAAGGTGCTGAAGAAACCCTCAAACAACACGATATCCCAGAAGGCAAACGCTCCACCATCTGGGTACCCGGCGCTTTCGAGCTTCCTGTCGTTGCCGCTAGGGCAGCGAGAAGCGGTCAGTGGGACGCGGTGATCTGCCTTGGGTGTGTGATAAGAGGGGAAACCCCGCATTTTGATTATGTTGCCGGCGAGGCGGCCCGCGGCATCATGGATGTGATGATTGAAACAGAAATTCCTGTCATCTTTGGCGTGCTGACAACGGACAATATCGATCAAGCGATCGCAAGAAGCAGCACCCAAAAGGGCAACAAAGGCAAAG
>CAZBDM010000206.1:1599-6398 GCA_964490675.1 uncultured Oligoflexales bacterium | reverse complement strand
CGGTGCTCGCCGCACTAACGCTCATCGAGTCCCTACGCAGTATCGATATTTCGGAAGATGAAGAAAATCTCCCTAACTAATTGAGTAAACAATGGCTCAGACCAAAAAGAAAAGCCAACAAGAAAACCTTGAGTCGAGCCAAGCAGTCGACTCACTCAGCAAAGAATCTCAGCCACCGCAGTCCAAGCGAAAGGAGTCGGCGGCAAGGGATTTTGCCCTTAAATTTCTTTACCAGTGCGAAACAGAAAAACTCTACTACTACTCTGAGAGTCATTTCCAAAGTTTCGTCTCTTATTTCGGCATTCCTTCGGAAACAGCAAAACTTGCCAAAGAGATGTGCCAAGGGGCTCTCAGTAGACTTGACGTGATCGATAAGCATATCAACGAGTCATCGAAAAAGTGGAAACTTAATCGCATGGCCGCCACAGATCGGACAGTTTTGCGTATTGCATGTTACGAGCTTCTTGAGTCTAAGACCCCAGTTAAGGTAGTCTTGAATGAAGCGATTGAACTTGCAAAACTTTATGGAACAGAAAATTCAGGACGTTTTGTCAATGGTATCCTGGACTTTCTTTCTCAGAAGCTGAGGTCTTGAATGCCTTTAGACAAGCAGCACAGTGTCGATCCCCACGAACTTCAGGGATCGTCAACAGAGCCTATGGCAGCTAACGCTATGGATTCGCTCTCTGAAGCGGACCAACCCCTTTACCTAAAAATCGTATCTGACGAAGCACATACCGCTTGTCGCTTTTGGATCGGACTGGCTAAGCCCGGTAGCCGGACACCCTCTGAGCTCCTTGATGAGGGCAGCGTATCGTCGATCTTTTCATCAGTCACGAAGTTTGGTGTCACAGACCCCGGACCGATTATGCTTACCGACTCAACGGAAGAGCCGCCGAGATATATTTACCTTTTACCGGTCCCTGAAACTCCCGGTGCTGAGCGCGACCAATGGATTGATTTATTGGCGCGGACCGTCGGCTCATGGAAGCCAGAAAACCTCGGCTTTTGTTTTGCACCCGAAGTCATACCGCTTAGCCTTGCTGGTGAAATCCTTAAGTCACTGATCATCAGGTTAAGTGCTGATATTAAACTTAAGACGATTTATCTTCTTATGGGGTCTCTAGGATTGTCACGTCTTCTTAATGAAGCGTTGATCCTCAAACAACAGCTCGAAGATGAAGGCTTAGAAATCTTTGTATTTCACTAAAAAGTTCTTATGGCTAGTCTCACATTGAAAAGACCCTCTGCCCTTATTGACCGCTTAAGCAGCGCCTTTCGCTGGGTTACCCACCCAATCACTGTCTTTATTATCCTGCAGATTATTTGGACGGCGATTACCATTTTATGGGTGATCTGGTTTGTAGAAGCCACCGAAGAAATCGAGCAGCTTGCAAAGTCTTTTGGCGCCGAAAAGTTCGATAGCCGCTACGCACTCGCAATGCTTATTGTCGGCTGTATTCTTCTCGGTATGCTTCTCGTCGGTACCATCACTCTTTTTGTCTCAAGTCTCAGACAAAGAAAGATGATCGAGCAACAAAAAAGCTTTGTCTCAAGTGTCACCCACGAACTTAGATCGCCTCTTTCCAGTCTTCAGCTTGCCTTTGAAACCATGCGCAGCCGCAAACTCGATAGCGACACCAGCGACCGCATGATGACAATGGCCCTTGCTGATATTGAGCGCCTTTCACGGCTGGTCAATGCAATCTTGATTTCCGCTCAGCTTGATAAAGGAATCGTCGGTTTTGATCTTGAAAAAGAAATCGAAATCGTCTCACTCTGTGATCTTATTAAAAAAGCAGTCGCCAAATCCGAGTGGCTTGACCCTGATATCGTCAACCGTGTTAAGGTTGATTGCCCCGAAGATCTTGAGACCCAGTCGGCCCGCCCGATTCTTGTAACGATTGTCTCAAACCTCATTGAGAATGCCGTCAAATACTCACCGCCTGGATCACCCATCGAGGTCACCGTCACGACCTCTCATAATCAATATACGATTGGTGTCAAAGACAAGGGCTTTGGTCTAGAGAAATACGATCAAAAGAGAATCTTTCGGATGTTTTACAGAGGTAAAGTCACTTCTAAAAAAGCCATCACCGGCACGGGTCTTGGGCTTTTTATGGTAAAAACCCTCTCGCAAATGCTCGGCGGCACCGCCTGGGTGGAAAGCGAAGGACGCTCGCACGGCTCGACTTTTTATGTCACTCTTCCTAAGAAAATGTAATTCGTCTCATGTGCAAACTTGGCGTAAGCAATTACGCGAGGGGTTTCAAGAAATTTTGGGTCAGCTGATCAAGCGGCTGATTTATACTTGCGAGCTTTTTTCTCTCCAAGAGCGACAAGCTCCTCGCTGCCGACGAGGGTGTTGAGATCGCGCTCTAGAGTGCGTCTTGGAATACCGGGCAGAAGATTAACCACGTCAGAGATGGTGATCTCGCCGAGAGCTCTTGCAAGATAAGAAATCTTTTGGCGTCTTTTTTCAGGGCGAAGCTCAGGACTATGTCTTTGGCGACCGCTGATTTCTTGTCTGGTTTTTTCAGCTGCTTCATAAAACATCTCAGCAGCAAACTCGATAAAACTCCAGAGGTCATCAGTTCCTTCTAACGAAGCTATTTTTTCGAGATATTCATCGTGATGCTCATTCATCACCTGATTAAAGTCCACGTAGTCAGCAATCTCAACTTCACGAAGCTTAAGCAGTGCATCAGATAAAATGCGCAGAGAGAGTGTCTCTTTTTCCGTATAGACTTGCAGGAAGTGACCGTAAGCCATCGTTGAAAAAGCCTGCATGTAAGGATTGATATGCATGGTTTTTTTAATCCACTCGGATAGATAAATCACTGCATCATGATCAAAAGAGTATGGATCCTCTGCTATGGCGAGATGAAGCTCGGTGAGATTTTCTTCAGAGAAAGGCTGCTTTC
Organism: uncultured Oligoflexales bacterium; assembly: GCA_964490675.1. GTDB lineage: Bacteria > Bdellovibrionota_B > Oligoflexia > Oligoflexales > JAWKNZ01 > CAZBDM01. The sequence continues at coordinate 3,474 of CAZBDM010000206.1, read as the reverse complement.
TTTCGGCAAGCGTGTCGACTAAGCGGTAAACATCAATCAGATGCTCCACATCCGGCCTGACTTTCTTGTCGGTCTTTGAAGAGATACGCTTAAGAACACTGCGTTCACGGACGGTTTCACCTTCGATGGCTATATGAGAGGTAATAGCGCGTGCTATTTTGTCGTTGCGGAGCTGTTTTTGAAACCTTTGTCCCGAAAGCTCTTTGAAAAAAGGCTCGATACGCGCCAAAGACGTGAGCCAACCGACGACGGTTTCGGGATAAAGAATCGGTAGTGAGATGGGATGGTTGTTGTCATCAACCTCAACTTCTTCCTGAAACTCCATAGTCCCATCCTTTTATGTGAATAGGTAAATATTCGCAAACCAGCTGTCGACATGCTATTAATCAAGGTATCGGTTGATCAAACCATAGGTTAAGTAAGGAATTTTAAGTTTTGTCACAAACCAAAAAAAAGGTCTTACTTGTCGAGGACGAAGCTCACCTGGCCTTTACCCTTCAGTTTAACCTGCAAGAGGAGGGCTATGATGTTGTTCCTGCAGTCAATGGTCTGATTGCTTTAGAAAAGTACCAAAAAGAAGGTCCTTTTGATGTCATTATCGTCGATGTGATGATTCCTGAACTGGACGGTTTTCAAGTGGTCAGAGAGATCAGACAACACGACAAAAAGTCCGGCATTCTCATGCTGACAGCACGGGCTGCTGACGAGGACCGCCTGAAAGGTCTTAAGCTTGGGGCGGATGACTACATTACAAAGCCGTTTCACCTACAAGAGCTTCTTATGCGAGTCGGGCGCATGGCGCAGCGCGCTGAGTTTATCAATAATGGCGCAGAAGGCGACGCCAGCACCCTGTGCTTTGGTGCTTTTGAACTCAACCCAGAGACTCTCGCCCTGAAAGGCCCAACCGGAGACCACGAACTCACAGCCCTTGAGGCTGACATTCTCAGGGAATTTATTCTCAATAAAAACAAGGTTTTAAGCAGGGAATCCTTGCTTGATCGCGTATGGGGGCTAAAGGGTGATATCGAAACCCGCACCGTCGATAACTTTGTCGCAAGATTAAGGAAACTTATCGAACAAGACCCGTCTCAGCCGAAGCTACTGGTCAGTGTGAGAGGAAGGGGTTACCAGCTAATCTCCGAGTAGCTGCTAAATGGCAAAGATTATTGATTCTTTCCACCAGCCTCAGGCAGACATTGCCTAAAAAGTGAATATAAGTTAAATCCCTTAGAATCTAAGGGCATACCGCCCGCCCCATTCCACGGAGATACACATATGCCGCAAGCGAAGACGCTCTACGACAAACTTTGGGAAAACCACGAAGTCTTAAAACAAGAAGACGGCTCATCACTTCTCTACATCGACCGCCATTTGGTTCACGAAGTGACTTCCCCGCAGGCTTTTGCCGGCCTAAGAATGAATAAACGAGAACTTTGGGGAAAAAATAAATACCTCGCAGTTGCCGATCATAACATTCCGACCATCAGACAACCCGGCCAGCCGATCGATGACAAACTCTCGCAGATCCAAGTCAAAACCCTTGAACAGAACGCCAAGGAATACCATATCAACTACATCGATATTGACGACGAAAGACAAGGCATCGTCCACGTTGTCGGGCCCGAGCAAGGTGCAATTCTGCCGGGAATGACTGTCGTCTGCGGCGACTCTCACACCGCCACCCACGGTGCTCTCGCAGCCCTGGCTTACGGTATCGGAACCTCTCAAATCGAGCATGTTATGGCTACCGGCACGATCGTTCAGTCAAAAGCAAAAAATATGCTGATCACAATCGATGGTGTTTTCCCAAAAGGCTTTTTTGCGAAAGACCTCATCTTAGAAATCATCGCCCGTATCGGTAGCGCAGGAGGGGTG
>CAZBDM010000206.1:739-1589 GCA_964490675.1 uncultured Oligoflexales bacterium | reverse complement strand
GGGTGGGCTACACACTTGAATTTGCTGGCAGCACCATAGAAAACACTTCGATGGAAGGTCGCATGACTATCTGTAACATGGCCATCGAAGCCGGCGCTAAGTCTGGTCTTATCGGTGTCGACGAAAAGACGATCGCTTATGTCAAAGACCGCCCTCTCGCCCCAAAAGGAGAGATGTGGGACAAGGCAGCAGCGTTCTTTAAGACTTTAAAAACAGACGAAGGCGCAAGCTTTGACCGTACCGTTGCCATCGATGTTTCCTCTCTTGAACCACGCGTCACTTGGGGGACATCAATTGACATGTCTGAAGCTGTTACCGGTAAGATTCCAGATCCAGCTGACATTTCTGATCCGGATCAGAGAGCAGCAGCCGAGAAAGCGCTCGAGTACATGGGCCTTAAAGCAGGCACAAAAATGACAGATGTAGAGATCGACAAGGTCTTTATCGGAAGCTGTACCAATGGACGCATCGAAGACTTTCGAGCCGCTGCAGAAGTGGTTAAAGGTAAAAAAGTCGCCTCTAATATCAAACTTGCCATGGCAGTACCTGGCTCCGGTCTTGTGAAAAAACAAGCTGAGAAAGAAGGGCTTGATGAGATCTTCAAAGCAGCTGGTTTTGAATGGCGAGAAGCAGGCTGCAGCATGTGTCTTGCGATGAACTCAGACCGTCTCTCCCCAGAAGAGCGCTGCGCTTCCACTTCCAATAGAAACTTTGAAGGACGCCAAGGCTTTAAAGGAAGAACCCATCTAGTAAGCCCGGCAATGGCGGCAGCAGCTGCAGTCCAGGGCCGCATCACTGACGTCAGAGACATGCTTTAAAGCAAAAAAGGGGCACGTGCCCCTTTTTTGCT
>CAZBDM010000206.1:0-729 GCA_964490675.1 uncultured Oligoflexales bacterium | reverse complement strand
CGATCATCAAAAGCTTTTAGCAATCCCTCTCGACCGCGCTAACGTCGACACTGATGCGATCATTCCCAAACAGTTTTTAAAATCTGTTGAGCGCGTTGGTTATGGTCCGCACCTTTTTGACGAGTGGCGTTACCATGATCATGGCGAGCTCGGTATGGACATCAGTAAAAGAAAAGTCAATGATGACTTTATTCTCAACTTTCCACGCTACAAAGGCGCAGAATTGCTTCTTGCTAAAGATAACTTTGGCTGCGGATCTAGCCGAGAACACGCCGTTTGGGCGCTTTATCAATACGGCATCAAAGTGATTATTGCCCCAAGTTTCGGTGACATCTTTTTTGGTAACTCGCTCAAAAACGGTCTACTTGTCATCCAGCAGCCTAGAGAAGTCGTACAAAAACTCTTTGATGAGTGCCTGGCGACCGAGGGTTACCGTCTTGAAGTGAAACTTGCCGAAGAAAAGATCGTTACACCGAGCGGTGAAGAAATCTCTTTTAGCATTCAACCCTCAATGAAAGAGAGGCTTCTTAAAGGACTTGATGACATCGCCATTAGTCTGCAAAAATCAGATCTTATAAAGGCCTACGAAGAAAAAAGAAAAAAAGATGAGCCCTGGCTATTTCAACCGGGATCCGAAATTTTTTGAAAATAGTCCTTAATATCAACGGATTCGTAGTTCGGACGGGTGAAAGGCGCAAGGAGGAGTGAAGCCGCAGTGTACGCGCTGGT
>CAZBDM010000205.1:4033-7264 GCA_964490675.1 uncultured Oligoflexales bacterium | reverse complement strand
TGGGGTGTAGGGGGTGAGTCGTAAAATCTCTTGTAAGGTCTCCGGAGACTGACGAAACCCACTACCAATGATACTTACTAAACTCATTGGCTCTGAGCTTTGCCACCCCCTAACTTCAACTGACTGATCGTCTTCCAGCCAATCCTTAAGGGGGGTGGTATGCTTTTCATCAATGAGTAGTTCGATAATATTCCCCTGATTGCTACTCGCTTGTCGAGCAATAAGTGGTGATTCACCTTGTTGCCACAGCCAATCTAAGCAAAGACTTAAAGTTTGTGATGATTGACGATCTGAATGAAACTGGACAAGTTTTAGGTGATCGACATGAGTTATGGCTTCGATACTGGTTGATTCCATTTGGTCTTGTCCTTCAATAAGAGTGCCCGGTGCGGATAGGTCGATGCTTGATCTGACTGTTACCGGGATGTGATATTTTTCAGCAAGATGAGCAGCGCGATGATGAATCACTTTGGCGCCATGCCAAGCCATCTCGCTGGCTGTTCGCCAACTAATATGTCGTAGAGGAATGGCGGAGCGCACCAGTCGAGGATCCGCACTCAGAACGCCAGGGACGTCTGTATATATGTGACAGTTTTCAGCTTTGAGGGCTGCGCAGAGGGCTACCGCAGTGAGATCGGATCCTCCTCGGCCAAGTGTGGTGATCTCGCGTGACTCTCGGTGGACCCCCTGGAATCCGGCGACGATGACGACATCGTTGCGTTTGAGGCCATCATAAATCCGGTCACCAAGGATTTTAATAATGCGTGCGTTGCCATGACTAGAATCGGTAAGAATCCCACTTTGCGAACCTGTCAAAGACGTTGCTCGTACGCCGATCGCATCGAGTGAGATACTGAGAAGCGACATGGTGATACGTTCACCAACGCTGAGAAGCATATCGAGCTCTCGCTTTGGTGGCTCTTGATGAAGTTCAAAGGCCGATTTGTAAAGCTGGTTTGTATGATCGCCCATTGCGCTGACAACGACGACAATTTTTTCTCCTTGCCGGATGGTCTCTTTAATGTGTTGGGCGACAAATTTAATACGGCTTTGGTTCGCTAGGGAGCTTCCGCCAAATTTTTGAACAACAAAACTCACGTTCTTCCTCAAAGGATTGCTCAGACATTAGACAAAGCAGAGCGTTTGCCTTCTCATTATCATCATTTTTAGACTCATGCAGTAAAGAAGCTTTTTTATTTAAGACGCTCACGTTAGTCTTGAGTGATGGACGATCAATCTTCACAGGCCGAGACACCGTCATCGCTTAAAGTTCCTCATCAACAGGATGCTGAGTGGCAAGATTTAGCTCTTAATAAAGCTCAGACGATCGTCAGAAGAGTCTGGGGGTTTGCGGGCTTAAGGCCATTACAAAAAAAAGTTTTGATGCCTGTGTTGCAGGGGCGAGATACGCTTGCTGTTTTACCGACAGGTTCTGGAAAATCATTGTGTTACTCGTTACCTGCTTTGATGGGGCCTGGACTTGTCATTGTCGTTTCTCCACTGATTGCCCTTATTCGTGATCAAGTGATCAAATTGAGGCAGCAAAAAGTAGCTGCGGCTGCTCTTGACAGTATGCAAACGAGTGAAGAAAGAAAGCAGGTGCTAACCGCGCTTGATCAAAAGCGTGTGAAAATCCTATTTGTGTCTCCAGAAAGGTTTTCACAGAAGAACTTTCGTCTAGCTATCGACCCTGGCGAAGTCAGAATGATCGCCATCGATGAAGCTCATTGTATCAGCCAGTGGGGATTTCATTTCCGCCCAGAATATCGCAAGCTCCAGCACTACTTAAAAGACTTCCCCGGTGCGGTGCGTTTGGCTCTTACCGCTACCACGACAAAGCAGGTACGCCGAGAGATCGGCGAATGTCTAAATTTGCGCGATCCTCACGTTTTCGTTGCGCCTCCAGCCAGAGAGAATTTAAGTTTGAAGGTGAGATCGTTTTCAAAGCTTGCCGAACTCCAGTCAGAGTTGGTTTACGATGTGCTTGCGGAAAACGGCAGCGGCATTATCTACTGTCCAACCAGACGGAAGGTCTCCGAGCTTTACGCGCAGCTGAAAAGTGAAAAAGTTGAAGTCGTCAGGTATCATGCCGGCCTTCTTCCCTGGCAGAGGGAGCGCGCCCAACAAGACTTTTTATCAGGTAAAGCGCGTGTCGCTGTTGCTACCAATGCTTTTGGAATGGGGATTGACAAGTCTGATATTCGATTTGTTTACCATTTTGGACTCCCACAAAGCTTAGAGCATTATCTCCAGGAGGTCGGGCGAGCCGGTAGGGATGGCAAGGAGTCTTTGTGTCGTCTTTATTTTAATCGTCGCGACTACCATATCCAGAAGTTTATTATTGAGAAGTCATTTTTAGATACCGATCTTTTGCGTTCTTGTTTAAGAAAATGCGAAGACATTATGGTTGATGAAAAGGCTTTACCTTTATCTTCTGTCGTAGAGCATCTTGATCGAACACTAAAGCTAGGTAAAGAAACCTCAGAGAAAGCCTTGAGGATTCTTTATCGTCAAGGGCTTTTTTCAATGCTTGAAGAGGCATCAAGAAATTACGAGAGCGGTCAGAGTCTTTGGATTTTTAGAAATCCAGGTAAAGAACTCGAAAAGCAATTTTTCGATACCTATCCAAAAACAAAAGCGGTTGTTTTAGATCGCTTAAAAAAAATGTTAAGCTACGCCGAAGCCGGAAGGGCAAGACAAAAGATTCTTGATCAGTATTTTTCTTAGTGGGAGTCCATAGGTGAGCCAAGAAGATATTCCACTTCAGATCACCGTTCTAGGATCTGGTACATCAACCGGAGTTCCAACAATCGGCTGTGAATGTGCTGTTTGTCAAAGCACCAATAGCAAAAATAAGCGCACTCGTTCCTCTGTTTTAATCGAAAAGAAAACAAGCGGTGAGAAACTGGTAATCGACACGACCCCGGATTTTCGGTCCCAGATCCTGAGGGAAGGGGTGAAGATGATCGATGGCGTTCTTTATACGCACACTCATGCTGATCATTGCCATGGTTTCGACGATTTACGGCCTTTTTACTTTAAATCGCAGAGTTCTCTAGATTGCTGGATTTCTCACGAACACGTCGGAGAGCTAAAAGAACGGTTTTCATATGCATTTAACGATACCGGCTATGTTGGAACCAAACCAGAGGTAAAGCTTAATCTTTTTTCCGAGGGGCACTTTCAGGCGATAGGCCTTGAGGTTGAGACATATCGCCTTCCGCACGGTAA
>CAZBDM010000205.1:0-4023 GCA_964490675.1 uncultured Oligoflexales bacterium | reverse complement strand
CTTCTCATACTGTTTCCGATTTGGCCGATTTGTTTACGCAACCGATTTTAAACAGTTTCCCAAGGAAGTGATCGAAAAATGGCATGGGAAGATTGACCTGATGATCGCCAGTGGTCTGAGAAAAAGAAAACACCCAACTCATAGCTGTATTTCTGAGACCATCGAGGTCTTTAAACGCCTTCGGGTGAAACGCGGCATTATTACCCATTTATCTCATGAAATTGAGCATATAGAAGATTCTAAAGAGCTTCCGGCTGGAGTTGAATTTGCCTTTGATGGAATGAGAGTTGACCTTTAGTGAAAGACATCGTATTTCCTTTCTTCTGTGTTCAAAGCAAATTGATACGGGGAATATTGTATGATTATCGGGATTCCTAAAGAGATTAAAACGAGAGAAAATCGTGTTGGTGTCGTACCGGGAGGGGTGCAACAGCTCGTTTCTGCCGGACACACGGTTTTGATAGAAAAAGACGCTGGACTCGGTGCGGGGGTCCCCGATGAGACCTTCAAAGCTGCTGGAGCGAAGATTATTGCAACGGCGGATGAGCTTTGGGGTGAGTCAGAAATGGTCATGAAAGTGAAGGAGCCAGTAAAGGCTGAGTTTGAGCGTATGCACAAAGGCCTAATCCTTTACACATACCTTCATTTGGCTGCTGAAAAAGAACTGACGACTCAGCTTCTTGAAAGAGGAGTATCTGCGGTCGCTTACGAAACGATCCAACATGAAGACAATTTTCTTCCGCTTTTAAAACCGATGAGTGAAGTGGCTGGTCGGATGTCAGTACAAGTCGGTGCGCAGTGTTTGCAAAAGCACACGGGTGGAAAAGGCCTGCTACTTGGTGGTGTACCAGGTGTAAGGAGAGGGCGCGTTGCTATTATTGGTGGCGGTATTGTAGGAGTGAACGCGGCCAAAATGGCAATCGGTCTAGGTGCTCAAGTAACGATACTGGATATCGATCAGCGCCGCCTTGCCTATCTTGACGATATTTTCGGAACTCGTGTCAACACGATGATGTCAAACCCTGAAAATATTACGCAAGTTGTCGAAGAATCTGATCTTGTTGTCGGTGCTGTTCTGGTTACAGGCGCGAAAGCTCCCATTCTTGTCACTAGAGAAATGATTAAGAACATGGAACCAGGATCTGCTCTTGTCGATGTAGCGATCGATCAAGGTGGTTCTTTTGAAACCATTAAGCCTACGACCCACGATGAACCAACTTACGTGGAAGAAGATATTATTCATTATGGTGTGACCAATATTCCTGGAGATGTGCCCAAAACGAGCACTTACGCGTTGACTAATGTCACAATTCAATATGCATTAGAACTTGCCAACAAAGGACTTAAGAAAGCCCTTGAGGAAAGCGAGCCGCTGCGCAATGGATTAAATACCTACGATGGGCAGTTGACCCACCCAGCTGTCGCGCAAGCACACGGACTCGATTATAAGCCATATAAATAAGAGCGTGAAAGAATCGGCGGAGCACTTAGCTCCGCTTTTTAGTCAAATGATTCGGTTTTGATGTTACTGTCTTCGACACCGTGTTTTTTGAGAAAACCGACGGTCATATCCATCATTGCTTGAGGTCCGCAGGTCATATAGGTTTTTCCGGCGACGTTTCCCTCTAGAAGGCGATCGAGTGATTCTTCGGTAATACGTCCATACCAGAAACCCTCTTCTTCGGCATGTTCTCTGGAGAGGCTCGTTACGACTCGACAACCGGGGATCTTTTGAAGAGCCTCAATGTCTTGCCAAAGGATGAGATCTTTTTTCGTTCGGTAGGAAACAATCAGTGTCATTTCATCAGGGGATGAGGCTTGACCAAGGTTATGACAATACTGACGCATGATGCTGATAAAAGGAGTGACTCCACTGCCAGCCGCCACCATGACGAGGTGTTTTTCATCGTTGTCAGGGTCGTAGCAAAACTTGCCGATCGGACCTCTTGCTTTTAATACATCACCTTCTTTTACGTCTCTTACCAGATGTCGGCTAACAAAAGGATCGTCGACCTCTTTGACGGTCACGGCGACGGCTTCTTTTTGGTTCGGGGAGCTCGACATTGTGTAGGAGCGTACCTCTGGTTTGTCAGCAATGTTATCAAAGCGAAAGGTAAGATATTGTCCCGCAAGGTAGTCGAATTGGCGACCGCCATCCTCTGCATCTTCAAAGAATAAGGTCTTGGTATCATGGGTTTCTTCTTTGATTTTAGATACTTTTAGGGGCATCCAGCCTCTTTTTCTTCTTACCATAACTCCCTTAAGCTCCTTGCTCTTTCGATTCGCCCCTTTTATAACAAAGGAAGGTGCACAAGGCATCTCAGAAATAATTGATGATTAAAAAGGAATTTATGGAAGAAACACAGATTAACATTAGTCAAACGGTCGCGATGCTTATCGATGGCAATAACATAGAAAGAAGTTTGACAAATATCACCGGCCAAGACGGTGCCATGCTCAATTTCGATAAAGTTGTACCAAGGCTGCTTCAAGAACGAGGGCTTAACCGTCTTATTTACTTCCGAGAAGGAAAAAGAATCTCTGATAAACTCGCAGAGAGGCTCTATGAATATTATTACGGATCAGTGGTACCTTGTCATAAATCAGCAGATATCCCCTTAAGTATAAAAGCCACACAACTTGCTTCGAAGGTGGATACGATTATCATCGCCTCAGGCGACGCTGATTATGTAGAGCTTGTCAGTCATTTAAAGGGCGAAGGTGTCCGTGTGGAAATCGCTGCTGTAGAAGAAACAACTGCTAGTATTCTGCGTGAGGAAGCCGACTATTTTCATCCAATTACCGAAGATGACTGTTTTATCTTTACTAAACCAAAGACCAGGAAAAAAAGCCTTTCAAGAAATCGCTCAAGGCATTAGAAAAGGCCCAACATTATTTCCTCTTCTGTGCAAAAAGGATAGCCCTTTAATTTACTACGATTGGGTATGGAAAGATTCTCGCAGGCGTTTAAATCCAAAATAAAACTTAGATTGAGAAGCCTGTCCCAGTAACTGTATTGACCGAATCCAACCGAACGATCGATAAGAATTTCTACTTCTATTCTCGAGCGGTCATTGTAAGGGTGCACAAAGTCTTTGACGCCTTGGAAGACTGGCTGAAAAAAATCAATATGGGGGACGGCCATTAGGGTGAGGTCACGAGTTTCTATATCAGGGTCGTAAATTCTATAGGTCAAATTTCGATGTTGATTAACGACGCAGGTGTTTCCTTCGTGTGTATTGAGTAATTCGAGGGTTTCGAAGACTTCGAAATACATTTTTACTTCGTCTGTGCGGTCGGATAAATCCAAAATGAAGTCAATATTCTCGCGGTAATCACCATGAAAGTCGCCTTTCGCAACGCGCTCTTCTAGGTTCCCACTTGAATACTCTGCCTCGCAGCGCATCAGAAGATTGTGATGCGTGTAATTAACGTTCATGTTGACTTGGGTCGCGTGGCTCTCTGCAGAGAAAACAAGAAAGTTAAATAGGAAAAGGACAATACAATGTCGACTGGTCACTAACAACTGACAACCTTACTAAATTAATTTCGCCCAGATGTGTTGTAACGGAAAATGCTGAAAAATTAAACGATAGCTTTATTTTCCCTATTATCTTAAGTGGTTGTGTCAGGTGAGTTGAAGCGATTTAGGTAGACTGGCCATCGCTTGTGTGTATTCTTGCTTGAGCCTCTCCATAAGCAGGGGGACGCTTGGGATGTCGTCGATTTTTGCAGAGATCTGGCCAATCTCAAGCTCGCCGTTGTTGAGATCTCCTTCTAGCATGCCAGATTTTGCCCGCCCCTTGCCAAGAAACTCGGCGATTTCTTCTCTGCCAGCGCATCGATCTTCCATCTTCAGGATATCCTGGCAGAACTGATTTCTCAGAAGTCTGACGGGAACGAGAGATTTCATGCAAAGGACCGTATCACCGGGACCGCTCTTTAAAATGGCATTTTTAAAATGATCATGAGCACTTGACTCCTTTGTGGCGGCAAACCTCGTACCCATTTGGACGGCGGCAG
>CAZBDM010000204.1:6434-7285 GCA_964490675.1 uncultured Oligoflexales bacterium | reverse complement strand
TAATGAATGCCTTTAACCACAAGGGGAAAAACCCCTTAATGCAACAGCATTGAGCTCTTAGGCACCGCAAACTTTCAACTGTTGTAAAAAGAATTTACAATTTTAAGCTTGTTTTAAGCCTCCAAGGGCTGATTAGTATTGATAACACACGGATCCATAACCTATTGATTTAAATGTAGATTTTACCAGACCTTGAGTATCATTACTGACACCACATTCGATTGTGACGTGTTGGCATGATTTCCGCATGGTAAGAGATGTTCGAGTTGTTTAACCCATAGGTGCTATCATGAAACTAGGAACACAATCACTCTTATTAATGATCATCGCTATGTTGGTAAGTTGCCAGTCGCCTAGTAGACGTATTAATCAAGGTAATAACCTGCCTAAACTAACGGTAACCGTTGACGGCATGGATAACTTTCAGAGCTTTATCGATGCAAAATCTGATTTTATTCTATCTGGATGTGTTGATGTCGCAGGCGATGCGGCGGTCCGTGATGGAAAAAATCAAGTGATCTTTACTCATCGTACTCTTGAAAAAGGTATGACTTGCTCAATGTCTGTAAAAAGTCAGGTAAACTCCATCGCTGGATTAACAGATCACAACGGCAATAGTGTTTTTTACACCTCACCAAATTTCAATATCGTTCTCGATCCAAAAGGCGGTCTTATGGCAACAGCCGAGATGCTTGTCGATGCTGAAGCTTCATTGGACGCCCGTGCATCTGCCGGAGAGCTTTTCATGTTGTCAGCTAGCTTTAGCTTTCCCGAAGGTACAAAAGTCGATCAAGCTAAGCAAATTGAAGCTTGGTTGACCTGTCAAGATGGTTATGGAACGATCCCGTCTG
>CAZBDM010000204.1:2149-6424 GCA_964490675.1 uncultured Oligoflexales bacterium | reverse complement strand
AAAAGAAGGACTTGTCGTATCGATGAACTTTATGCCGAAAAAGGCCACCTCAGATTCGCTGAAATGTTCTGAGATCAAGGTCCGCTTAACCGATAGCGACAATAAAGAAACTTGGTTTAGTGCGAAGCTTAACGGTTCTAGTTTCAATGACATTAGAAACAAAGAGCTTGAAATCTCTAGCTTTGAGTCGCCCATTAAGCTTTCGCCATACGTAGCGGGCTCGGCACCTGGAGCTGGTGGCGGCGGTGCATCGCCGGCAGTCCCGGCCAAGAATACACTCGTCGTTGAAGGCATCACCACTCCCAAAGAGTGTAAGGACCTCGACAACTTTAATGATGCTGCAAAACGTTATTGGTTTGATTACAACCCTAGCTCAGCAGATTTTAATGGTGTCGCTGGCGTTTGTAAGGAGTGCAATCCTGACAAGTCAAAATGGTCGACGGCAGAAAGCTATCAGTGCGCCGACTAATCCTTTTCGAAAAATGGCACTCATCGGGGATTTTTCGATAAAATCCCCTGCCAAAAGATCATCCAAGACAAAGTGATAAAAGTAAGCATAACAGCGCTATCATATAAGCTATTTTGTGTCAGACCAAAACAAAGCTGAATGGTGAGAGCCATCAGCCAAGGCTTGAAAAAGTATGATTGAGAAGATTTCTTGAGACATGTTCTCCAGTAGATGACTGCTCGGCTAAAGAAGGCTAAAATAACAAGAGAAGCGACAACCCCACCAGCTGCTAGGGTTTCCAGATATAAATTATGGGCGTTGTATTTTTTATCTAGACTTCCAAAGCCATACTTTTCATAAAGAATCGGCCTCATTTCATTTAGAAAATAGTGACCATGACCATAAATGGGACTCTCTAGGAAAGCCTTCCAATGAACCTCCCAAAAGAACACCCGCTCCCCCAGCCCACCGGTTATGGAGGCGCTAAAAATCTCTTTAAAACGGTCTAGGATTCCCGTCGCAAAAGCAAGTCCGAGAAAAGCGATCAAACCAACCGCTGTTAAGGTAAGCTTTTTCTTCTTATCAAGCACAGGTGAAAGCCAGGGAATGAGAAGTAAAAATCCCAATGCCAAAAGCGCTGCAATGCGACTGCCACTACCAATAGCAAGAATAAAATACGATAGAGAAAGAAAAAGAGTTAATCGACTCTCTAATTTATTAAGTCCATTCTGAAATGAGTGGTTCCAAAAAAGCGTCCAAAAGAAAGCAAACAGCGTTAAGCTAAAGCCAGCAAACGCAATAGGATGTGATGAGAAGCCTGTTAACCGGTAAAAGCCATTGCCCATCACTCGGTCAGGACGATAAGCGACCATTTCTGAATAATGATAACCAGTCGTTAGCTGCACGAGAGAAAAGATAATGAGAATGACTGTCGCTATGCTAAGAGATCTTAAAAAGATATCCCAAACATCAATATCAGGCTTTCGCGGGACAACCTCTTGTTTACTTTTAAAAGAAAAAATCAGACAAAAGACCCCAGTAATACCAAAAGAAGAGCTAAAGAGACTGCGGATCACTTTCGACCACTTCAACTCGCCAACAAGAGAAGTTGTGTGACTATCGAAAAAGTTGATAAAAATATCGATCACAGGATATATGAAATAACACGATAGAATGGCAATTCCTAAATTGCGGGCAAAACGACGATCGACTGTGATGACCTTCCAAAAGACGATGACTGGAATGAGAATTCCAAAAAGATAGAGTCCGCCCCCTTGCCCAGCACGTCCACTCAGCATTAAAAAGGGAATCACATAAAAAACCCACTGATAACGCCTAAGCTTCTCAAGACTCAAAGTTGCATGTGACAAGGCTTTTCTCCCAAGGTTTTGCCAGATGCCGAAAGCATATCAAAAGAGCGATGGTTTGATAGCAAAAAAAAACGGCTGGGAGTTGCCATTAACTCCCAGCCTGAATTGCTACATATTCTAGCCTTTCATCCGACTTCTCTATTGACTGTCACCAGGGTCGAAACCCTAGTTCCAGAGCTTTCTGTAAAATCATTAGCCATGGTTGGAAAACCTCTGCGGAGAAACCTGTGTTTTAACGGGCAAAACCCAAGTTTCATCGTCAGTTGGATTAATCTTGATCTTTGGATGGGCACTCACCTGAGGAGACGCTTGAGCTGGTCTATGGTTGTGAGATTCGACAATTGGTTGCTGCACCTGTGTTTCAGGGAGCTCTCCAGCCTCATCGACGGCCATCCAGGTATGGGAATCATGACGGCTGTTTTGGTGATCTTCATCATCAACAGATCCGTCAAAGTCAGCGAATCCCCAATCATCAAAATCATCGTCAAACATTTCCGACTCGACCGCTGTCGCCGTTACTTCCGGCATATCTGAATCATGAAGACTATCGTGGTCTTCAGAATCAAACCGATCGAAGTTAATTTTACGTCTTCTTCTCGCCAGACCGACCAAGAGAAACAGTGGTAGAAGGACCGCACCTGCTATGACAGAGTACTTAATGAGGTCTTCGTAACGCTGGGGAGCAGTTCCCATGCCTGTAGTCGAAACCATCGATGCCCAAATCGTTTCAAATCTAGGATCTTCAGCAGAAAACCGCGCGCTCAAATCTGTGTAGGTCAGCAAAAACTGACGATGCTCACCTGACAAGAAAACGTGCAGGTGCATCATGTCGACACCGTTTAATTGAAAAGCAGCAAAAACTCGAATGCCCTTAGTCTTATCATCGATGTCAAAAAGCATTTTCTCAGTGATTTGATAGTTTGTAACGAGGGCGTTTTCACTAAATCGTTTGACGAGCTTTTCAGAAAGTTCTTCCATCTTCGCATCGTCAATGGGAGCAGGCTCAGGTGCGACAGAAACGGTAATATTGCTTTGATAAAGCGTTTTACCATAATCGTCTTTAGTCGTTTCTCTTTTCGGTTCTTCCATGATCAGAGATGGTCCATCTCCGTAACCTTCTCTCACAACCCAACCGACTGGTGGTTGAATTGAAATTCCTAGCTTTTCAAAACTAAGAGGCTGCCCATCCGACACGAAATTTTCAGGCAGAGAAGAGCTGATGACTTGCGACGTAGTCGACGTCATTTCAGTTTGTTCAGTCCCGTTGGTTTCTTGATCGGAAGGAGGTTCAGGATTAGCAACTACAAGGATTGGATTGAGGAATAGACCCGCAGCGACAGCAAGCTGCCAGGCAGGCGGCCTCGAAAAGATTCTCATTTTTAACTCCGCAATAACATTAAGAAAATCAACAACAGCAAGAGAATTTTAGAAGTACGGCAGAACGCCGTAATGTTATTTATAATACCCTTTTAAAATAATATCAACTTTTTATAATTTTAATCTATATTTTTAAAGACTTTATAGCTTTTTCCAGAAAAATCAGGCTTCGCTGGGGTAGGAAATAAGGGGGTTCTTTTCTCTTACAAGGCTAAAGCAGCGGTACCGAAAATCGCTTTAAGATCTTGATCGTTGAAGGTCAGACCGGCTCCCATGAAATAATTTAACTCTTCTTCAAGTTCTCCGGTTTCTGGATCTTTTCTAGTCGGATCGTCTATACCTGCCATCGCGTAGATGTGGTTAAAGAACAAAACGCTGACGTAGGTTTTAACATGGGCTGTCCGACGGATAGGAGATTTACTCTCAAAGTCAAAGGCTTCAACGGAGAGTTTGACCCGATCTTTGAAGGCATAAAAGTCAGTGGCGATACCGCCCGTTGATTCAAAAAGTCCAAACCTAACTTGAAACCAGTACCAGCGCTTTCCAAACTGCAAGTTAAATCTGAGCTGATCTTTTTGTTTGATCGTTTCTTTTTTCTGTGAGGTGGTGACTCCGCCTTCTTCCGATGGCGTCTGTTCCTCGGTAACCGTTTCTACTTCTCTGGCATCGTAGTCGGTAAAGCCGAGTAAGTAAAACTTATCAGGTCGTGTCTGAAACTTTAGATTGAAATAATTTTGGGTGGTCTCATCTCTTCTTAGCTCGCCGTGATAGTCGACGGCGATTTGTAGTTTTGTTGCTGGCGCGAGGACTTCTCTAATATCTTTGATCGCACCCTCAAGTTCAGCAATGGCCTTTTCATCATTGACAAGCTTACCAAGGGTCCCTTCACCGCGTTCGATTTTATCTGATACAAGTCTTACATTTTTGGCGGTCACTTCAACATCCTGCATGGTGTTGTCAAACTTGGCGATAATACGATCAAGCTTTTCTCGGTTTTCACCACTGACGAGATCTCTAATGGAAGCACTAAATTCTTTAATATCTCGCGAAGCTTCTCTGACATTAGCAACAATATGTGCG